>PKEY01000051.1 GCA_002919265.1 Hyphomicrobiaceae bacterium
TCCAGCCCCTCGATGCGGTCGTGCTCTCCGGGATGCTCGCGCAAGCCGTTGAGCTTGCGCGCGACCGCCTTGTAGACCGTATCGATCAGGAACGTGGACTTGCCGCCGCCCGAGACGCCGGTCACGCAGGTGAAAAGGCCGAGCGGGATCTCGGCGGTGATGTTCTTCAGATTATTGGCCCGCGCACCGACGACCTTAAGCACTTTGCCCGGTGTCGGCGCGCGCCGCTGCTTCGGCACGGGGATGGAGCGCGTGCCGACGAGATATTGGCCCGTCAGCGACTCCGGGTTCGCCATGATGTCGAGCGGCGTGCCCTGGGCGACCACGCGGCCGCCGTGAATCCCGGCACCAGGGCCGATGTCGACCACGTGGTCGGCCGCGAGGATCGCATCCTCGTCGTGCTCGACGACGATCACGGTATTCCCGAGATCGCGCAGATGCTTCAGCGTTTCGAGCAGCCGCGCGTTGTCGCGCTGATGCAACCCGATGGACGGCTCATCAAGCACGTAGAGCACGCCGGTCAGCCCCGAGCCGATCTGCGAGGCGAGGCGGATGCGCTGACTTTCGCCGCCGGACAGCGTGCCCGAGGAGCGCGACAGCGTGAGATAATCGAGGCCCACGTCGATGAGGAACTGCAGCCGGTCCTTGATCTCCTTCAGGATGCGGCTGGCGATTTCCTTCTGCTGCGGCGTGAAGGTCTTCGGGATTTCCTCGAACCACTTGGCCGCCTCGCGGATCGACATATCGCACACCTCGCCGATGTGCTTGCCGCCGATCTTCACGCAAAGGGCCTGGGGCTTGAGCCGATAGCCGTGGCAGGCTTCGCACGGGTGGTTGCCCTGGTAGCGCGACAGCTCCTCACGCACCCACTCGCTGTCCGTCTCGCGCCAGCGCCGTTCGATGTTCCGGATGACACCTTCGAACGGCTTGGTGGTGCTGTAGCGGCGCACGCCGTCTTCGTAGGTGAACGTGATTTCCTCGTCGCCTGAGCCGTAGAGGATCACGTCCTGTACGCGCCGGGGTAGCTCCTCCCACGGCGTCGACATGCTGACCTTGTAGTGGCGCGCAATGGCTTCGAGCGTCTGCTCGTAGTAGGGCGTGGCGTTGCCGGTGCGCGCCCACGGATAGATCGCGCCGTCCCGCAGGGAGAGTGAGCGGTCGGGCACGACGAGATCGGGCTCGAACTTCAGCTCCGTGCCAAGGCCGTCGCATTTCGGGCAGGCACCGGCCGGTGCGTTGAACGAGAACAGCCGCGGCTCGATCTCCTCGATGGTGAACCCGGAGACCGGGCAGGCGAAGCGCGCCGAGAAGGTGATGCGCTCGTGCGTTTCGTTCTTGTTGCGGAGGATGTCGCTGGGCTCGTCATCATCCGCCTTGCGCGAACGGCCGTTGCGCTTCTTGTCCTGGGACGCTTCCTGGCCGGACGGACGGAGCGGTCGGTCGGCGAACTCGACGATGGCAATGCCGTCCGCGAGGTTGAGCGCCGTCTCGAAGCTGTCCGCGAGCCGCGTCGCGATATCCGGGCGGACGACGATGCGGTCCACGACAACGTCGATGTCGTGCTTGTACTTCTTGTCGAGCTTCGGCGCGTCAGGGATTTCGTAGAAGGTGCCGTCGATCTTGACGCGTTGGAAGCCCTTCTTCTGCAGCTCCGCCAGCTCCTTGCGGTACTCGCCCTTGCGGCCGCGGACGATGGGGGCGAGCAGGTAAAGCCGCGTCCCCTCGGGCAGCGCCAGCACGCGATCGACCATCTGACTGACCGTCTGGCTCTCGATCGGTAGGCCCGTCACCGGCGAGTAGGGGACGCCGACGCGCGCGAAGAGCAGCCGCAAGTAGTCGTAGATCTCCGTGACGGTGCCGACGGTCGAGCGTGGGTTCTTGGAGGTGGTCTTCTGCTCGATGGAGATGGCTGGCGAGAGGCCCTCGATGTGGTCCACATCGGGCTTCTGCATCATCTCCAGGAACTGCCGGGCGTACGCCGACAGGCTCTCCACGTAGCGGCGCTGACCTTCAGCATAAATCGTGTCGAAGGCGAGCGACGACTTTCCCGAGCCGGAAAGGCCCGTGAACACGATGAGGGAATCGCGCGGCAGCTCAAGGTCGATGTTCTTGAGGTTATGCTCGCGCGCGCCGCGAATGATGATCTTGCGGTCTTGGGACATAGGATTTGGGTGTAGCCGAACGAGGCTTACGCAGCAATCGACGGCGCCGCATTATCTGTGAGATGCGGGAGGGTGTGGCCCTCGTGAAGTGTGACCGGCCGTCGCCTTCGGCCAGCGGTGTCATATGAAGAGCCCCCTGTCGCTGGAGACGACAGAGAGCTCAGGATCGTCAATTACGCTGGGACTTCGCCGATATCAGATAGTGGCCGTAGCTCCGGCAACCAAGGCAGCCTCTCGGCAATCGAGTGCCCGGCTTGAGCCCAGCCACCGCTTGCGGTCCGCCTGCGCTTCCAGCTCCTCCCGCAGGTGGCCGAGCCGGAAGCCAGTTTTGTTCAGAGCCGCCAGCACGCAGTCGACGTCCTCCATGCGGGCGCTTGCAGCGGCCCAGAGAATGGCGGAGCGCAAGCCTGTCTTGCAGTGCGCAATGATCGGGCCGTCGAGCTCCCGCAATGAATCGGCCATTGCCTCGACCGGCTCGTCGCTGAACAGATCGTCCACCGTTACAGGCACGTGACGAAAGCGCAGTCCGGCACGCCACGCCAGCACGGCCTCCTGCCGGGCCGAGAGCTGGCCCGACTGTTCGTCATCCGGGCGATTGCTGATGATGGATTTGAAGCCGAACTCGGCAAGCCGGCTGAAGTCTTGCGGTTCCAGTGCACCGGTAACCGCGAAGTTCGGCGTGATGTAGGTGATCTGCTTCATTGGCTCATGATCCTTCGGACAGTTCATCCCTTGGACGATTCACATCCGCTGGCTGCTTCCTTTGGCAGAAGAATATGACGCGAGGCTGACCGCCCGGCAATGGGGACAAGAGGCTGAATTAGAAAAAAATACTGCAGTTCCGCAGAAAGAGGCTAGTCAACAAAAATACAATTGCTTATACGGGCTGAGAAAGGAACATCTTACCACGATTTGGGGTTTCGCATGCTCGACGCGATGGATATCAAGATCCTGCGTATCCTCCAGGAAGACTGCACGCTGCCCGTCGCCGAGATTGGCAAGGCGGTTGGCTTGTCAACCACGCCGTGCTGGCGGCGCATTCAGAAGCTCGAGGAGGCCGGTGTCATAAAGCGGCGTGTTGCCTTGCTCGATCCAAAGAAGGTTCGCGCCGGCGTCACTGTATTCGTATCGATCACTGCTGCTCAGCACTCGATCGAGTGGTTGGAACGTTTCCACGCCGTCATCGTCGAGTTCCCGGAGGTCGTGGAGTTCTACCGGATGAGCGGCGAGGTCGACTATCTGCTGCGCGTCGTGGTGCCCGACATTGAGGCCTATGACAAATTTTACAAGAAACTGATCTCGAAGATTGAGCTCACGAACGTGTCGTCAGCCTTCGCCATGGAGCAGATCAAGTACACGACTGCGCTGCCGCTCGAATATGCTGAGATCGCCGATTCTTTCGATGCGCGCGCCCGGGCGTAGAATGCAGCGGTGTGATATAGTGAAGGCAGATGCTTTAGCTCCTAATGATTGGGGGTGAGCCGACAAACAATTCCTGTTGAGCCCCAGGACGGGCGATGGCAGTCTCGCAGGCCGAAACAGACGGTGTCAGTATATGACACGTTAGCGCCGAACGAGAGGGAGAAACGCCGCTCATGCCGATCGGGGAACCGAAGATCGCGCTCTCGCAGCCCATCGGCGACACGGTCAAGACGACTACCTGCTACATGTGCGCCTGCCGTTGCGGCATCAAGGTGTACCTGAAGAATGGCAAGGTTCGGTACATCGAGGGCAATCGCGATCACCCAGTGAATAAGGGCGTGCTGTGCGGGAAGGGCTCCGCCGGCATCATGCAGCACTACTCGCCGGCCCGGCTAAGAGCGCCCTTGAAGCGCGTGGGTCCGCGCGGCTCCGGCGAATTTCAGGAGATCAGCTGGGACGAGGCAATGGAGCTGGCCACCAGGTGGTTGGCCGAGGTTCGTGAGAAAGATCCCAGCCGTCTAGCCTTCTTTACTGGCCGAGATCAGTCCCAGGCGTTGACGGGTTGGTTTGCGCAGCAGTACGGCACGCCGAATTTCGCCGCCCACGGAGGGTTCTGCTCGGTGAACATGGCTGCGGCGGGCCTTTACACGATCGGCGGCTCGTTCTGGGAATTCGGTGAGCCCGATTGGGAGCGCACCAAATATTTCATGCTGTTCGGCGTGGCCGAGGACCACGCCTCCAACCCCATCAAGATGGCGCTCGGCAAGCTCAAGGCGCGCGGGGTCAAGTTCGTCGCCATCAATCCGGTACAAACGGGCTACAATGCCATTGCGGATGAGTGGATCGGCATCAAGCCAGGCACGGATGGCATGCTGGTCGGCGCGCTCATCCACGAGCTGCTCCGGACGCAGAAGATCGATCTCGAATATCTCGTGCGTTACACCAACGCGCCGTGGCTGGTGATCCGCGATCCCGGCGCTGCCGATGACGGCCTGTTTGCGCGCGGGGAGAATGGAAAGCCGCTCGCTTTCGATAAACGGAGCGGCGTTCTCGTCGACGCAACGCTTTCCGATATCGCGCCTGCGCTGGTGGGAGAGTTCAAGCTGCCCGATGGGCGCACCGCAGTGCCGTCGTTCACGCTGTTGGCTGAACGTTTTCTTTCGGCCGAATACAGTCCTGAAAAAGCGCCTGCGATCACCGGGGTACCTGCGGAAACGATACGGCGCCTTGCGCGTGAGCTCGCACACGCCGCGTTCGAGCAGCAGATCACGCTTGATATTCCCTGGACGGATTGGGCAGGGCGGCGCCACGAGAAAATGGTAGGCCGGCCGGTTTCGATGCACGCCATGCGCGGGATCTCGGCCCATTCGAATGGCTTCCAGACGTGCCGCTTACTGCACGTTTTGCAGATGCTGCTCGGCTCGATCGATTGCCCGGGCGGTTTCCGTTTCAAGCCGCCGTTCCCGCGGCCAACCCCTCCACCCAATCGCCCAGGGGGCAAGCTGGGTACCGTCGCACCCGGAAAACCACTCAATGCTCCGCCGCTCGGCTTTCCGCAGGGGCCGGAGGATTTGCTCGTCGACGAGCAGGGCAGGGCGCTGCGCATCGACAAGGCCTATTCATGGGACGCGCCCGTTGCTGCGCACGGCCTGATGCACATGGTCATCACCAACGCGGCAAACGGCGATCCCTATCCGGTCGACGTTCTTTTTATGTACATGGCCAATATGAGCTGGAATTCGTCCATGAATATTCCGGCCGTGTTGCGCTATCTGACGGAAAAGGACGAAACGACCGGCGAATATCGCATTCCGAAGATTATTTATTCGGATGCCTATTTCTCCGAAATGGTCCCCTACGCGGACCTGATCCTTCCGGATACGACCTATCTCGAGCGCTGGGACTGCATTTCGTTGCTTGATCGGCCCATTTCGGATGCCGACGGTCCCGCCGACGCCATTCGCCAGCCCGTGGTCGAGCCGGATCGCGATGTGCGCCCATTCCAGACGGTTCTGATCGAGCTCGGCGCGCGCCTGAAGCTTCCGGGTTTTGTCGATGAAAACGGCGCGCCCAAGTTTCCTGGCGGTTATCCTGATTACATCATTTATCACGAACGCGCGCCCGGCATCGGCTCACTCGCCGGTTTCCGCGGCGAAGATGGCAAGAGCTACGGAAAGGGCGCGCCTAATCCAAAGCAGCTCGAGCAATACATTGCCAACGGCTGTTTCTATCACCATCAGCTTGCGCCAGAGCAGCAATTCTACAAGCACGCCAACAAGGCTTATCTGGAATGGGCGAAGGAGGTGGGATTTATCGGTGCTGCGGAACCCATCATCTTCCAGCTTTATCTGGAGCCATTGCAGAAATTCCGCCTTGCCGCACGAGGTTATGGGCCGGTGCAGCCTCCCGATAGCCACCGCCGCCGCATTGAGGCGTTCTTTGATCCGATCCCATTCTGGTACGCGCCGTTCGAAGGCGCGGTGCTCGACGAGGCCGAATATCCGATGCACGCGATCACGCAGCGGCCCATGCACATGTACCACTCGTGGGGCTCGCAAAACGCGTGGCTGCGCCAGATTACGGCGCAAAACCGACTATTCATGCATCGCGAGCGTGCGCGCGCGCTTGGTATCGCGGATGACGACTGGGTTTGGGTCACGAGCGCCATCGGCCGCGTGAAATGCCAGGTGAAGCTGATGGACGGGGTCAACCCGGATACGGTGTGGACGTGGAATGCCATCGGCAAGCGGGCAGGGGCGTGGAACCTCGCACCGGATGCGCCTGAAGCAACGCGCGGCTTCCTCCTCAATCATCTGATCTCGGAGCTGCTGCCGGAGCGCGAGGGCGGTTATCATTTTTCCAACAGTGATCCGATCACCGGCCAGGCCGCCTGGTACGATCTGCGGGTGCGTATCGAAAAAGCCAAGCCCGAGGAAGCCGGCGAAAGCTGGCCGCGGTTTGAACGTCTGGTCCATCCGGCAGGCGAGACGCGCGTCGCTGTCTCGACATTCGGTCGCGAATTTCGGGAGGCGGCAGAATGACGGCGCTCCCCGAAACCACGGCCAAAAAGCTCGGCCTTGTTATTGATCTCGATACTTGCGTCGGCTGTCAGGCCTGCGCGACGAGCTGCAAGGAATGGAATACTGGCGGATACTCTGCTCCGCTCACGGATCAGGATCCCTACGGCGCCGATCCCCACGGTGCGTGGCTCAACCGCGTTCACAGCTACGAAGTGGGCGATGGCACTTCGAGCCGAACGGTGCATTTCCCCCGCTCGTGCCTGCATTGCGAGACGCCCGCGTGCGTGACCGTCTGCCCGACTGGCGCCTCATACAAGCGCGCCGAGGATGGCATTGTTCTCGTCAATCCGGACACGTGCATCGGCTGCAAGCTGTGCTCCTGGGCCTGCCCCTATGGGGCGCGGGAATACGACTACGCCGATGGCGTAATGAAGAAATGCACGCTGTGCGTTGACCGAATTTACAACGAGACGCTCGCGCCCGAGGACCGCATTCCTGCCTGTGTTCGCGCATGCCCTACCGGCGCACGGCATTTCGGTGATCTTGGTGATCCGACGAGTGCGGTATCACGGCTTGTGGCGGAGCGCGGTGGCTTCGATCTCCTGCCGGAGACGGGCTTCAAGCCGGTGAACAAGTACCTGCCTCCGCGACCCCGCCGGACTGGGGCCGAGGCCTCCGCACAAATGAGCGGTGCAAAAGCGGATGCTGGCGACAATGGCTCTCTCGCCTCCCGCTTTTTCGCCTGGGCCGACAAGGTGCTGTCGCGGTAAGGCTGTTATGCGCGGTTTTCCGACGATACAACCACGCCACCGAAACTGGACTATCGTGTCCGATGATCCGCCGGCAACTGAGCGACAAAAGCCCATGCATCCCGCCTATTCTGTCATTATTTTCACAACAGCTTCCGGTGCGGGTTACGGCCTGTTGATCTGGCTCGGATTGCTTGGGCCGCTCGGCTGGGTCCCGCAGACGTCAGCGTTTGGCTTTGTCGGGCTTGGGCTGGCGCTGTTGCTGATTACGGTCGGCCTGCTCTCCTCGACCGCCCACCTTGGTCACCCTGAGCGGGCGTGGCGGGCGCTGACGCAATGGCGGACATCGTGGTTGTCGCGCGAAGGCGTGGCGGCGATCGCGACCTACGTGCCGGCGGGGTTGTTCGGAATTGGATGGGTATTTCTGGAGCGGACGGATGGCTTGTTCGCGTTGATGGGCGTGCTTGCAGCTGCGTTGGCGATCGTCACGCTCATCTGTACGGGGATGATCTATGCCTCGCTACCAACCATCCGCGCGTGGCACCAGCCGTTCGTGGTACCCGTTTACATCGCGCTGGCGCTCGCCACAGGAGCGCTCCTGCTGACGTTCCTTCTTCTGCTATTCGGCGTCGTGACGACGTGGGCGCCATGCCTTTCGATCATCACCGTCGCGACAGCATGGGGGCTGAAAACTGCATCGTGGGCGCACGTGGACACGGCCGAGCGCACTTATACGATCGAAAAGGCTACCGGCCTTGGCAGATTTGGCAAGGTGCGCCCACTCGAGCCGCCGCACACGCAGCCCAACTACGTGATGCGCGAGATGGGTTATCAAATCGGGCGCAAACATGCGCAGAAACTGCGTCGGATCGCGCTGCTCTGCGCCTTCCTGGTGCCCGGGCTGTTATCCTTGCTGATGCTGTTGGCCGGTCAAATCTTCGGACTGCTTCTCGCGATTTTGGCCGTCATTTCAGCAGCCATCGGCGTGCTCGTGGAACGCTGGCTTTTTTTCGCCGAGGCCGAGCATGTTTCCATGCTCTATTACGGCCGTGAGGCGGCGTGAAAATTTCAGCGGCGTTCTCGAGAAATAAGAGATGCGAAATTCGCCTGCCGGGTAACCGCGCGTCTCTTACTTCTCTGTGCCTGATGCTACGGCTATCGGTTCGCGAGAGTCGGCGTAGCTGTGCTGGCCGCCACGTGGATCTTCCACAGTGAACCTGCCAGATGGCTCGGCCGGACTGACGTAATTGGGCCCAATCGGCACTTTTCCTGCACCACCTGGAATGTCGAGGACGTAAGTCGGTTGGCACAGTCCGGAAATTCGGCCGCGAAGCTGTCTGACGATTTGCTGCCCATCGGCAATGGTGGTGCGCAAATGCGAGGTGCCCGGCGCAAGATCGCCGTGGTGCAAGTAATAGGGTTTGATGCGGTTCGCGACGAACGTGCGCATCAGCTCGGCCAACGTCTCGGGATCGTCGTTGACGCCTTTCAGCAAGACAGTTTGGCTGACGAGCGGAATGCCGGCATCGGCCAATCGCGCGCACGCCGCTTTTGCGGCCGGCGTGAATTCCCGCGGATGATTAGCATGGATAGCAACCCACACGGTTTTCGTCGAATTGCGAAGGGCTGCCACTAATTCATCTGTCACGCGCGCGGGGTCTACGACAGGCACCCGCGTGTGCCACCGCAAGACCGCGATATGCGGAATTGCACCCAACGCGGCTGTCATTTCGCTCACACGCCGCGACGAGAGTATGAAGGGATCGCCGCCGGTAAAAACGACCTCCCAAATCTCAGGCCGTGCGCGGATATAGTCCATCGCGGCTGAAAAAGCCTCGGCCGAAAGCGGGGCGCCGCTTTCAGGGCCGACCATTTCCCGGCGAAAACAGAACCGGCAATAAATCGGGCATACGCCGACGACCTTCAGCAGCACGCGGTCTGGATAGCGGTGCACGAGGCCCGGAACAGGCGAGTGGGCGTTGTCGCCAATAGGGTCCGTCAGCTCGCCGGGAGCCGTCTCCAGCTCCCTCGGATCGGGCACGAACTGCCGCGCAATAGGATCATTCGGATCGGTTGGATCGATCAGCTCCGCCATCGCCGGCGTGATGGAAATCGCGTAGCGCGCCGCGACAGCCTCAAGTTTTTCGCGCAATTCCGGCGCAGCAAGGCCCGCCGAAATCAGGCCGGCAGGCGTTGTAATGGGTTTTTCGAATTTCGTCATGAAGCCTTGGGGCGCAAATGGCGCTCGGTGTCAAGGGTTGGCAAAGTCCGGCAAGGGAGTCCACAGCACCTGCTCGATGCGGTTGGCTCCGGTGGCAAGCATCACCAGCCGCTCGAACCCAAGCGCAATGCCAGAAGCTGGCGGCATATGATGCAGCGCCGCCAGGAAGTCTTCATCAATTGGATAGCGCTCGCCATAAACCCGCGCCTTTTCGGCCATTTCCGCTTCGAAACGCCGGCGTTGCTCTTCCGGGTCCGTCAGCTCGCCGAAGCCGTTTGCAAGCTCCACGCCGCAGAGATAGAGCTCGAAACGCTCAGCGACACGTGGATCTCCGGCCTTGGGGCGCGCCAGCGCTGCCTCGCTCACCGGATATTCAGCCAAAATTGTCGGTCGCGTGCGACCAAGCTGCGGCTCGATGCGTTCGACGAGGACGCGGCTGAAGATGTCGGCCCAAGTGTCATCAGGTGCCACGCGAATGCCGGCTGCGGTAGCGGCTTGCGCCAGCGCGTCGCGGTCGGGCACACCGCCGGGCGTGGTGGCGAGGAGGTCGATGCCCGCAAACTGGGCGAAGGCCTGCGATACAGTTATGCGCTCCGTCTCCGCCGAACAGGATACGGCCAGTCCGCGATAAACGAACCTCTCGGCTCCAGCGACCTCAGCCGCCACGCGGAGCAGAGCGACGCAATCGTCCATGAGCACCTGATAGTCCTCGCCCACCCTATACCATTCCAACATGGTAAACTCCGGGTGGTGCAGAGCGCCCCGCTCGCGGTTACGGAAAACGGGCGCGAATGTGAAAATGCGCTTCTCGCCTGCGGCCAGTAGCTTCTTGCAGGCGAATTCTGGGGAGGTGTGGAGGTAAAGTGTGTGCCGGCTGCCATCCGGCGTGTTCAGAGCGGTCTCGAACGCATGGAGATGCGCTTCATTTCCGGGGGAAACCTGGAGAATGGCGGTGTCCACCTCGATAAAGCCGCGATCCTCGAACCACCGGCGCATTGCCGCCTTGATGCGATTGCGCGCAAGCAGAAACGGACGCCGATCGGCATGACGGCCCGCATCCCAACATGGGGACGGCCTGTTGTGGATTGAACCTCCCATTCAGAGACACCGTTTCCGCTGCAACTCCACACTGTGGCATGCGTGGCCTTGGCCTCGTGCGCCGATCAGGTTATGAACCCGAGCACATCGCAGTGCCGCATAGCCGCGCGCTTGCGCCGGCTGCGGACCCCGCTCAACCGAACGGAGAAACACGTGGCAAAGGTCATTGCAAGCTCGGTCCGCAAGGGCAACGTGCTTGAGATCGACGGCAAGCTGTGCGTCGTGCTCAAGGCGGAAAACATTCACCCCGGCAAGGGCACGCCCGTGACGCACTTGGAAATGCGCCGCCTTTCCGATGGCGTCAAGGTAACAGAACGCTACCGCACGACCGAGCAAGTCGAGCGGGCCTATCTCGATGAGCGTGAGCTGAATTACCTGTACGAGGACGATACCGGCTACACGTTCATGCACCCGGAGACCTACGACCAGATCACCGTGCCGAAGGATGTCATCGGCGAACAGGCTATCTACCTGCAGGAGGGCATGACCTGCACGATCAGCCTTTACGAGGGCAATCCGGTTGCCGTGGAACTTCCTTCGCGTGTGACGCTGGAGGTAGTGGAGGCTGATCCGGTGGTGAAGGGTCAGACGGCAGCTTCATCGTATAAGCCTGCCGTGCTGTCTAACGGCCTGCGCATCATGGTGCCGCCCCACATCACTGCTGGCACGCGCGTGGTCGTCTCGACCGAAGACGGGAGCTACATCGAGAGGGCCAAAGACTAGCTTCGCCTCAGAAATCGCGAATTGGTGGGATCGTGATGCCGCAATCGCCGGTTTCACGATCTCACTGTTTCGCGCGTGCGCGCGCTCAGATCGAAAAGCTCGTTCCGCATCCGCATGAGGCGGTCGCGTTTGGATTGTTGACCCGGAACGACGATCCGATCAGATCCTCGACGAAGTCGATTTCCGACCCGCCCATGTACATGATGGAGACGGGGTCGATGAGTACCGTCGCGCCATCGCGCTCGATCACGATGTCATCGGGCTCGCTTTGCGCCACCAGATCGAACTTGTACTGAAAGCCTGAACAGCCGCCGCCTTCGACGCTCACGCGCAGCAGCTTGTTCTCGGGCTCGTCAGCCACGATCTCCACGATACGACGGGCCGCGCGTTCACTGAGAGTGACGGGTGCTTCGGTCATGGCGTTGCTCAGGATCGATCTCAAGCCGTTGGCGCGACCGATAGCCTCGGGTGAGCCGGATTTGCACCCCCGCAAGAATCGCGCCTATCACGTAATCGAGCTGAAGATAAGCGCAATGGCCCAATCGTCCAAGTGGCGGCATCAATGGACCAGAATATGAGGCACTGGGGATATGGCGCGAAGCTACCTCCAGGCGCGCGCGCCCTGGCGCCCTATGCGGCCAGCCGGATCCCTAGCCGCGGCCGCCTTTATCCCGAGCCGGACTGTCCCACGCGCAGCCCGTTGCAGCGCGATCGCGATCGCATCCTGCACTCCACGGCGTTCCGCCGGCTCAATTACAAGACGCAGATGTTCGTTTTCCACGAAGGCGATCATTACCGGAACCGGCTGACGCATAGCCTGGAAGTAGCCCAGATCGCGCGAACTATCGCGCGGCAGCTCTGCCTCGACGAGGATCTGGCTGAAGCCATCGCGCTGGCTCATGACCTCGGCCATCCGCCGTTCGGCCACGCGGGCGAAAGAGCGCTGGATGAGGCTTTGCGGGAGGTCGGCGGGTTCGACCACAACGTCCAGAGCTTCCGCATCGTCACGCGGCTGGAGCGGAAGTATGCCTCGTTTGACGGCCTCAACCTGACCTGGGAGACCTTGGAAGGACTCATCAAGCACAACGGGCCGCCGCTCGGGAGCGATAAACCCGGCGACAGGATTCTCGTCCACGCGGTCCGCAACTTCCAGAAGCAGATGGATCTGGCGCTCGATGCCTGGCCGTCGGCGGAGGCTCAGGCCGCCGCGCTGTCGGACGAGATCGCGTGGATGACGCATGACATTGACGATGGTCTGCGCGCCGGGCTGATCGCCTTCGATGACCTTCGCGATCTCGACCTGCTGATCCCTATTGTCGAGCAGGTGGAACGGATGCCGGCGATTGACAGCTCCCGCCGGATCTACGGGGTCACGCGGCAGCTTATCACCGTGCTCATTGCTGACGTCGTGGGGGAGTCGCGGTTGAGGCTCGCGAAGCTGGCGCCGCAGACCGCCGAAGATATTCGGAAGGCTAACGGCCCCATCGTGTCATTTTCTGCCCAGACCGAAGCGGCAGCCAGGGGCCTCAAGGCCTTCCTGTTCAAGCGGCTGTACCGGCATGCGCGGGTCATGGCGGTGATGGACAAGGCGGAGAGCATCGTCCGCGACCTTGTCGCAAAGTACCGCGAGGATCTAAGTGCCATGCCACCCCAATGGGCGGCGGACGCCGGGGCGCTGGATGCCCGACGGCGAATGCGTCTGATCGGTGACTTCGTCGCCGGCATGACTGACCGCTACGCCATCTCGGAGCATCGCCGGCTGTTTGACGCTACCCCCGAATTGCGTTAGCCCGTGCGCGAGCGGTCGATGTCCGGGGCGAGGCCAGCCGCCCGCGGCCGATTTCGTGTTTCCTGAGGTAGCCACATGAACATATTCGCCGAAGTGGAGCAGCGCATCCGCAGCGCGCTCGAGGCTCTGCAGGCTGACGGTAAGCTTCCGGCCGATCTTCCCATCGGCCAGGTGGAGCTGCAGGAGCCACGCGACCCTGCGCACGGGGACATCGCCTGTAACGTCGCGATGGTGCTTGCCAAGGCAGCCCGTATGAAGCCGCGGGACATCGCGGATCTCGTAGCGGGCAAGCTGCAGGGCGATGCGGCGTTTGCGCGGATCGAGGTGGCTGGCCCAGGCTTCCTGAACCTCACGATGGCCCCTCACGTCTGGCATGGCCTCGTGAAGAGCATCCTCGACCAGGGCACCGAATACGGCCGCTCCAATATCGGCCAGGGGCAGCGGGTGCACGTCGAGTACGTGTCGGCCAATCCTACCGGCCCCATGCATGTCGGCCACTGCCGGGGTGCTGTCTTTGGCGATACGCTCTGCAACCTTCTGGCGTTCGCCGGCTACGACGTAACGCGCGAATACTATGTCAACGACGCCGGCGGGCAGGTCGAGAAGCTCGCGCGCTCGACCTATCTGCGCTACCGCGAGGCGCTGGGCGAGGATATCGGCGAGATCCCGCCGGGCCTTTATCCGGGCGAGTACCTCAAGCCGATTGGTCAGAAGCTGGCCGAAAAGCATGGCCGCGCGCTGCTCGATGCGCCGGAATTCGAGTGGCTGCCCATTGTTCGGGATGCCGCCGTTGCTGAGCTCCTCGATCAGATCAAGGATGATCTCCACTCGCTTGGAGTTCACCACGACATCTTCTTCTCCGAGCGCTCGTTGACGGCCAATGGCCGCGATCAGGTGAAGGAAGCGATCGAGTTACTGCGCCAAAAGGGCTACATCTTCGAAGGCCGGCTGCCGCGGCCTAAGGGGCACGATGACGAGGAGTGGGAAGATCGCGAACAGACGTTGTTTCGCTCGACAGCGTTCGGCGACGATATCGACCGGGCGCTGATGAAATCGGACGGCAGCTACACGTATTTCGCCTACGACGTCGCCTATCACTACAACAAGCTGCAGCGCGGCTACGACTATTACCTCAATGTGCTGGGCGCCGACCACATCGGCTACATTCCGCGCCTCAAGGCGGCGGTGGCGGCGCTTTCGGATGGCAAGGCCAACTTTGCGACGCCGGTGTGCCAGCTGGTGAAGGTGCTAAGGGCCGGGGAACCCGTGCGCATGTCAAAGCGCGCCGGCACGTTCGTGGCCTTGCGCGATGTGGTCGATGAAGTTGGGCGCGACCCCGTCCGTTTCATGATGCTGATGCGGAAGAACGACTCTCCGCTCGATTTCGATCTCGCGAAGGTTGTCGAGCAGTCCAAGGACAATCCCGTTTTCTACGTCCAGTACGCCCACGCGCGCGCATCGTCCGTGTTCCGAAATGTGCACGAAACTTTCCCGGAGCTGGACGAGGCGGCGATCCGGTCTGCGGACCTGTCACGTTTGTCCGACCCCGGAGAAATTGACATCATCAAACGGCTCGCCCGTTATCCGCGCATCATCGAAGGAGCGGCGCGCGAAAGAGAACCTCACAGGCTCCCGTTCTATCTCTTTGATTTGGCTTCCGCCTTTCACCAGCAATGGGCGCGCGGCAATGAATCGCCACATTTGCGCTTCATACAACCGGAGGACGGCGGAGTAACTGCCGCGAGGCTCGCTCTCGTTGCAGCAACGCAGCGGGTTATCGCGTCAGGGTTGTCAGTCCTCGGTGTGCAGGCTCCTGACGAAATGCGATAATTACGTGATTCGTCGGGGCGCGTTGGTGCGAAGGGAACACAAGGATGTCACGGTCGAACGGTCCGGTGACTCGACGGGGCAGCTACCATCAGGATTGGCAGAAATCCGGTGACGGAGATCTGCCTGAGCAGCCTTCGGTCCACGCACACCGGCCGCTCGAATGGCCTGACTTGTTCCCGGAGCGGCAGCAACGGGCTACCAGCCATCATCAGACGTCGGAGCCTGATTACGGCGCGTATGGTCAGCAGCCGCAGGCCGGCGGTTATCACTACCCGCAGGATCATTACGATCATGGGCATTACGGGCCCGATCAGTACGCGTATCCGGGCTATCCTGCGGAAGGTGGGGACTATCAGCCGTATACCAATCCTGCCGAACAGCAACCCGATCCCTATGGGCCCCGCTTCGAGGATTATCTTGCGTCGGCCGCCGCTCACGGGCAGCGGGGCTACGAGAACGACGGGCTTTCTCAGCTTCAGACGGGCCGCCGCGGGCATTCGTTGAGAGAGCAGCCGCAGGCCGATGATCCCAGCTATTGGTACGGCCACGATCATCATGGGCGTAGCGATACACAGCCGTCGCCGCACGAGTACGATCTCGGCAGCTATATGCCGGCGGCTGACAATCAGGAAATGCCATACGGCGCGCCAGCCCGTGGCGGGCAGCCGAACCAGCAGGGCGACTGGCACGATCCGCGCGGCTTCGATTTGAGCGCCTTCGAGGCAGCTGGTCAGAGAACGGGCGCTGCCGAATACTATGAGCAACTTGGCAGCGGCCAGCTTCCGGTTCCGGAGTCAGGGCAGCAATACGACGCCGATCTCGACGACGAGGCCGACGAATACGAATACGAGGAGCCAGCGCGTAGCCGCCGTGGCCTGATGATCGCCGCCGCCCTGGCGGGCGCTATCGTCGTCGGTGGCGGGTTGGCGTATGGCTACAAGGCCATCGTGGGGCCAACCGGCAAGGATACGCCGCCGGTCATCAAGGCTGACACAGGGCCGGTGAAGTCCCAGCCTGACGACCCTGGTGGCCGGCAGTTTGCCCACTCCGACAGCAAGCTGATGGGGCGCCTCGACGGAGGCTCCAGCACTTCGGGAAGCGCACGCGCCAGCACCTTGGATGAGACGGACTCCGGCGTTCGCCGAGTTCCCACGATCGTCGTTGGTCGGGATGGTTCGATTGCTCCGCCGTCCACGGAGCCTCGGCTGCCGCCCGTGCCTGGCATGACCATCGTTAACGGGTTCGCTGGGCGTTCGACGATCATGCCGACCGAGACTCCGCAGGAGACGGCGCAAGTGCCGCCGGCGCAGCAGGTTCCTGCGGCGCCGCGCATTATCGCGAAGGCCGAACCGGAGACCCCGGCCCCTGCTGTAACGGCCGCCGCAACACCTCGCGCAGAACCACCCCCTGTCCAGCCGGCGCCCCCAACGCGTAGCCCAGTGGTCAGGGTTCCGAGCGCGCCCACTCCGACGACCACGGCGACACGATCGTCCAATCCTGCGCCGAAACAGCAGGTTGCGGCTGCTCCGGCGAAGAAGGCGCCGGTCGGCTATGTGGCTGTTCTGGCTTCGCAGAAGAGTCGGATCGACGCCCTCAAGACCTTCGCTGACCTGCAGCAGAAGTACAGCTCAGTGCTGCAGAACAAGATTCCTGACGTCCAGGAGGCTGATCTCAGCGCGCGCGGGCTCGGCACTATGTACCGGGTCGTCGTAGGTCCGCCGAGTTCCCGGGAGGCAGCTGCGGACTTATGCGGCCAGTTGAAGTCTGCCGGGTTTGAAGGTTGCTGGGTGACGGCATACTGACGTTTGAAAGGCGGGAGCTGGGGCGTTCGTGAAGTCATCCAGCAGCTTTCGCCCATGATTTCACCGCGGACAACTTGGAAATTTCCAGATTTTGCTGTCTCTTCACCTGCGCAGCGTCACCTTGTCCTGCCCAAATTCTAGCTGCATGCCGGTATAGCCTGTGGCAATGCGTGCTTCGCTCATCACAGGACTTGCTGGCGCTCACCTTTCGCCCGACGAGGCCCGGTTTCTTGCCGAGGTACGGCCGTGCGGGATCATCCTGTTTGCCCGCAACTGCGTGAACCCCTATCAGCTCTGCGGCCTCATTGAAGACGCCAAGTCAGCCATCGGCACCGATGCCGTCCTAGTGCTCATCGACCAGGAAGGCGGGCGCGTCAGGCGGCTGATGCCGCCCCATTGGCGCGAGCTGCCGCCTGCGGCGTCGTTTGCCGCCCTGGCTGAAGAGGATCCCGACGGCGCCGAAAAGGCGGCCAGGCTGGTGGCGCGGCTCACAGCCAGTGACCTGCGAGAACTGGGTATCAACACCAATTGCGTGCCCGTCCTCGACGTGCCGGCGCCCGACTCCCACGAGATCATTGGTGACCGCGCATACGGCCGGACGCCAGGAGAAGTCGCGCGGCTGGGCAGGGCTGTGGCGGAGGGCCACCTGGCAGGCGGCGTGCTGCCTGTCATCAAGCATATGCCCGGTCACGGCAGGGCACGCGCTGATAGCCATCTGGAGCTGCCAATAGTGGACGCGCCGCGTGAGGAGTTGTCCGCCTTCGATTTCAAGCCGTTCCGAGCTCTCAACGACATGCCCGCGGCGATGACAGCGCACGTCGTTTACACGTCCATCGACCCGGCCGCTCCGGCCAGCATTTCCGAGGTCGTCACGCGGGAGGTCATGCGGGGCGAGATCGGCTTCAGCGGGCTGCTGATGAGCGACGACCTGTCGATGAAGGCACTCACGGGCGACATGCGCCAGCGGGCGGAGGCTGTCATCCGGGCCGGCAGCGATGTTGTCTTGCACTGCAACGGCAACCTCGAGGAAATGGAACAAGTAGCGGCTGGCGTGCCGCCGCTCACCGGGCAACCGCTGAAGCGTTTCGAGCGTTGCCTTTCGGTGCTCAGCCGCAACGACACCTTCGATAAAGCGGAAGCGGAGGCCGCGCTCGCGACGGTGCTTGCGGCCACCGTGTGAAGCCGCCGCGTGAATCGGTGTAGTCTTCGACAGCTTAATTCACAGCACGGCCTGATGGGGGCCAAGCAAGAGCGCTGGATGGAGATCGAGCGGAACGAGCAATTGGCGACCAGCGCCGGGGCCTGGGAAATGCCAGGACCCGATGAGACTCCGCGTGCCGAAGAAGCCTTCATTGTCGACGTCGGTGGTTTTGAGGGACCGCTCGACCTGCTGCTTGCCTTGGCGCGCTTGCAGAAGGTGGATCTCTCCAACATCTCCGTCCTGGCCCTGGCGGAGCAGTACCTGAACTTTATCTCCACCGCGGAGCGGCTGAGGCTTGAGCTGGCGGCCGACTACCTCGTGATGGCGGCTTGGCTCGCCTACCTCAAGTCGCGTTTGCTGTTGCCTCGGGAAAACAAGAACGATAACGAGCCCAGCGGCGAGGAGCTGGCCCAGCGGCTGACGTTCCGGCTCATGCGGCTCGAGGCCATGCGGAAGGCGGCTGAGAAACTGATGAGCCGGCTGCGTCTCGGCCGTGACGTCTTTGCCCGAGGGATGCCGGAGGGCACGCGTACGGTTCGGGAGACCAAATACACCGCGCAAATCTACGATCTTCTCAAGGCTTATGCGGAGCAGCGCACGCGGGCGATCAAACGTGTTCACGTGGTCAAGGCGCGAACCGTCTGGTCGATCAAGGACGCGCGGCGGCGGTTGGAGGCCCTGATCGGCGAGAGTACAGGCAATTGGGTACAGCTCGATCTGTTCCTCGAGCGGTACCTGCCATCCCCGGAGGCGACGCGCACAGTTTTGGCGAGTTCGTTCGGGGCCACGCTCGAATTGGCGCGTGAGGGCTATGTTGAAATCCGGCAGGAGGCCCCGTTCGCCCCGATCTACATGCGGAAGAAGGACGGTCAGTCCGAGTGGCAACAGATTGCGTAAGTGGAGTGAGCAAGTTCCTTGCGTAACGGCAGCAGCCCGCGAGCGAAGGAAGCGAGACCATGGTACCGCCGAGGCTCTCAGTGGTTCAGGGTTCCAAGGACAACAAGGGTTATGACGAGGAGCCCCGCGCTGAAGATGCAGGCGCAGCAGCTCACGACAGTAATCAACCCATGGCCGCGCCGCAGGACGTGAGAGGCAGCCCGATGGGCTTGCCCGGAAACGTCGCCGCGCTTCCTTCGGCGGACCGGCGCGAGAAGCTGCGTATGTTGGAAGCCTTGTTGTTCGCCGCCTCTGAGCCGCTCGACGAGGCGCGGCTGCGCGAGCGCCTTGGGCTGGGGGATGAGCTGCCTGCCTTGCTTGAAGAGCTGAAGGGCTTTTACGCAAGCCGCGGCATCAACCTTGTGCGCGTCGCTGGCAAATGGGCGTTCCGAACGGCGCCTGACCTCAAGCATCTGCTCGAGCAGCATGCGACCGAGGAAAAGAAGCTCTCGAAAGCGGCGCTCGAGACACTGGCCATTATTGCCTACCACCAGCCCGTGACCCGCGCCGAGATCGAGGAAATTCGCGGGGTCACGACGTCGAAGGGTACGCTCGACGTGCTGCTCGAGACGGGCTGGATCAGGCCACGCGGCCGCCGGCGGGCGCCGGGCAAGCCCATCACCTACGGCACGACGGAAGCCTTCCTCATCCATTTCGGACTCGACAGCATCAAGGATCTGCCGGGGCTGGCCGAGCTCAAAGGCGCAGGTCTGCTCGATTCCAATCTGCCGCGGGATTTCAAGGTGCCTGAGCCGCAGGACATCGCCGCCCTTATGCCCGACGAGTTGCCGCTCGACAGCGCCGACGAAGAAGAGGAACAGGGGGAGCTGGATCTCTCTGACGCCGAGGGAGAGCCTGAAGAGGACGACGGCGAGAATCGCGACTAGATGTAGCGCGACACGGACAGAACGGATTCTGGTCAGGATTGCACTTGAGTGGTGTTGGGCAGAGTTTGGTAGGCTGGCTTCGGCGGCGTGATGAAAGAGGACGTACCCCAGCCTTGAGCACCGGTTTGCAACAGCCGCGCGGGCGAGCCGCCGCGACGATTGCGGCGCGGCTGACTTTCGAGAATGTGGAGCGCCGGTTCGGCGACGTTTACGCGCTGCGAGGCGTCAGCCTCGACATCGAACCCGGCGAGATTGTCTGTCTCCTTGGGCCGTCCGGCTGCGGAAAGACGACGTTGCTGCGCATTGCGTCTGGCATCGAAAAGCCGACCGCCGGCCGTATTCTCATTAACGACTGGGAAGTTGCCGGGCCCGAACGTTTCGTGCTGCCAGAGCAGCGCAACGTCGGCCTGATGTTTCAGGACTTCGCCCTTTTCCCGCATCTTACGATTTTGGAGAACGTCGCGTTTGGCCTGAAGGCGCTGCCTGCCGCGGAAGCCGCGCGTGAGGCGCGTTCCGTGCTCGCCCGCGTGGGGCTCGAGCACTACGCCGACGCCTATCCACACATCCTCTCTGGTGGCGAGCAGCAGCGCGTGGCGCTGGCCCGCGCCATCGTCCCACGACCGTCGGTCATGCTTATGGACGAGCCGTTTTCCGGTCTGGACGTGCAGCTCCGCGAGACGATGCAGGAGGAGACACTGGCGCTGCTGCGCGAGACGCGCGCCACCTGCATGATCGTGACGCACCATCCGGAAGAGGCTATGCGGCTCGGCGACCGAATTGCGGTGATGCGCCGCGGCAAGATCATCCAAGTCGGCAAGGCGGAGGAGCTTTACCACAACCCGGCTGAACTGTTCGTGGCGCGGCTCTTCTCCGAGATCAACGAGGTGCCGTGCCGGGTCGAAGGCGGAGTGTTGCGCACGCCACTTGGCAATTTCCCAACACCAGGGCTTTCGGAGGGTGAACCCGCCATTCTGTGCCTGCGCCAGAGGGCAATACGCGTGATGCCGCCGGGGTGCGGGCTTCCGGGGCGCATCGTGCAGACACGCTTTCTTGGCGATGTCGGTCTCCTGGAGATCGCCGCGGAAGGGTTTGAGCTACCACTCAAAGCACGCGTGCAAGAAAGCGAAGGTTGGAAAAGGGGCGACGAAGTCTCTATCGAGGTCGATCCGAGCCGCGTCCTCGTATTTCCCGCAGACAACTTGGAAGCAGCTTGAAACGCCTGCTTCATGATCCGATGTTGCAGGGGGCCGCGTGGCTTGCTGCTGGGGCTTGTTTCTGCAATAGTGCAGCAATTATCTGAGGCGCGGCCGGAGGCTGCGAAGGAGTTCCAAAACGATGGGCGCAACCAGCATTTGGCACTGGATCATTGTTCTGTTGATCGTCGTGCTGCTGTTTGGCCGCGGCAAAATCTCCGAAATCATGGGTGACGTTGCCAAGGGCATCAAAAGCTTCAAGAAGGGCATGGCTGAGGACGAGGCTCCGGCTCCCTCCGAGAGTCCGAAGGTTATCGAGCAGTCGCCCGTGAAGCCTGTCGAGCGTGCCGAGGCCGAGAGCAGCAAGGCAAGCTGAACAGCCGCCAGACGGCCTGAAGGCCGAGCCCGCCGGAGATGTGTGCCGGGCGGCCTGGGGCTGTCTGGTAGTGAGGGCGCGGGCGTAGCAAATGTTCGACATCGGCTGGACCGAACTACTGGTTATCGGCGTGGTCGCACTTCTGGTCGTCGGACCGAAGGAGCTGCCCGCGCTTTTGCGCACTGTTGGCCGCTACGTCGGGATGATCCGGCGGCAGGCGAACGAATTTCGCGCTCAGTTTGACGAGGCCATGCGCGAGACGGAGCTGGAACAGCTCCGCAGGGAGGTGGCGGCGCTCAAGACCGAAGCCGAGTCGAGCATCCGATCAGCGGAACAGTCCCTGCAAAGCGAGATCAGCTCAGCCAAGAGCGAGTTGGACAAGGTGGCTGTGGAAAGCCCCAAATCCGATACGGCTGCGACGCCGGCCGCCTCCGCCACCCCTTCCGGCGCGGCGAATGGTGTCCATGCGGATGGCCTCAATGGGTCAGCTGAGCCCAAACCGGTTGCTTCCAGCCAAGAAGTGAAAAGCGGGATCTGAAGCGGCCTATGACGAACTCGGATGAAGCCAAGAGGCCGGGCCAGGACGAAATCGACGCCTCCAAAGCACCGCTGATGGATCACCTGGTGGAGCTGCGCCAGCGGCTCATCTACTGTTTGTTGGCGGTCTTCATCGGCTTTGTGATCTGCTTCGCCTTCGCCGAGCAGATCTACAACATTCTGGTTCAGCCTTATCGCTGGGCGGCCGGCGCGGACACCAAGATCGACATGATCTACACGGCGCCGCACGAATTCTTCTTCACCCAGGTCAAGCTCGCGCTTTTCGGGGCAGTTTTCCTGGCGTTTCCGGTTATTGCCGTTCAGGTCTACAAGTTCGTGGCGCCGGGCCTTTACCTCAACGAGCGGGCAGCGTTCCGGCCGTATCTCATCGCCACTCCGATCCTTTTCGTGATCGGCGCGTGTGTCGTCTACTTCATCGTCATGCCGCTGGCGATGACGTTCTTCCTGTCGATGGAGTGGCGCACGGGTGACGTGCAGATCCACCTGCAGGCGAAGGTCAGCGAGTATCTGTCACTCATCATGGCCTTGATCCTGGGCTTCGGGGCGATCTTCCAGTTGCCCGTCATCCTTACGCTTTTGGCGCGCGCCGGGATGATCGACGCCGACGTACTGCGGGAGAAGCGGCGCTGGGCGATCCTCGGCATTTTCGTGGTAGCCGCGATCCTGACCCCGCCTGATCCCATCAGCCAGATCTCGATGGCCTTGCCGACGATCCTGCTTTACGAGGGCTCGATCTTCGCCGTGGACCGTGTCGTCAAAGCCCGTCAGGCGCGCGAGGCCGCCGCGGCAAGCGCTTCGACCACCTGATCGTCGGCGTTGTTTCCCTTTTCCGTGCCTTGCGGCGGCAGGACGGCTGGACCAGCCTGCCGCAACCGCCTATAGGTCGGCGGCGTCTCCAGAGGCCGATTAAGCAAGATCGAGGGGCAGCGCCCGTGTTCGACATCAAGTGGATTCGCGAAAACCCTGAAGCCTTTGACGAAGGGCTGAAGAAGCGCGGTCTCGAGCCGCTCTCGGCACGGCTTTTGGAGCTCGACGAAGAGCGCCGGAAGACCCTGACAGCTCTGCAGGAAGCCCAATCGCGCCGGAACGCGGCCTCCAAGGAGATCGGCAAGGCGAAGGCGGCCAAAGACGAGGAGCGGGCCCAGGCCTTGATGAAGGAGGTCGCCGACCTGAAGAATGCCATTCAGGAAGGTGAGACGAAGGTCCGCGAAATCGAGGCGAAGCTCAATTCCGAGCTGGCTCAGATCCCGAACCTTCCGCTCCCCGATGTTCCGGTGGGTCCCGATGAGACCGGCAACGTGGAGGTCCGCCGGGTTGGCGAGCCGCGGAAATTCGACTTCGAGCCGAAGCAGCATTTCGAGATCGGCGAGGCGCTGGGCCTCATGGATTTCGAGACGGCGGCGAAGCTCTCGGGCGCGCGGTTTGTGGTGCTGAAGGGCGCTCTGGCGCGGCTCGAGCGGGCAATTGCGTCGTTCATGCTCGACCTTCACACGACCGAGTTCGGCTACACGGAAGCCAACCCGCCGCTGCTCGTGCGTGATGATGCCGCCTTCGGCACGGGCAACCTGCCGAAGTTTGCCGAGGATCTTTTTCACACGACCAACGGTTACTGGCTGATCCCAACGGCCGAGGTCTCGCTGACCAACTTCGTCCGCGAGCAGATCATAGATGAAGCTGCTCTGCCTATGCGCCTCACGGCCTGGACGCCGTGCTTCCGGTCGGAAGCGGGTGCCGCCGGTAAGGACACGCGCGGCATGATCCGCCAGCACCAGTTCACCAAGGTCGAGCTTGTCTCGATTACGACTCCGGAGCAGAGCCTCGCCGAGCACGAGCGCATGACGGCCTGCGCCGAGGAGGTGCTGAAACGGCTCGGCCTTCCCTATCGAACCGTGCTCCTCTGCACCGGCGACATGGGCTTTGCCTCGCAAAAAACCTATGACATCGAGGTCTGGCTGCCAGGGCAGAACACCTATCGCGAGATTTCGAGCTGCTCCGTCTGCGGCGATTTCCAGGCCCGGCGCATGAACGCGCGCTACCGTCCAAAGGACGGCAAGCCGGAGTACGTGCACACCCTGAACGGCTCCGGGCTGGCGGTTGGCCGGACGCTGATTGCTATCCTGGAGAACTATCAGCAGGCCGACGGCAGTGTCATCATTCCAGAGGTCTTGCGTCCGTACATGCGGGGCATGGAGCGGATCACCAAGGCCAGCTGAAACGTTTGATCCCCTTTCCCCACTTCCGTTGGGGCGATGGGGAGAGGAGATAAATGCGTATCCTTCTGACCAACGACGACGGTATCAACGCGCCCGGCCTTCAGGCCCTGAAAGAGATCGCGCTCGCACTGTCCGACGATGTGTGGATTGTCGCTCCGGAAATTGACCAGAGCGGCGCTTCGCACTCGCTGACGCTGCGTGAGCCGATCCGCATGCGGCGGATCGACGACAAGACCTTCGCCGTGCGTGGCACGCCGGCCGATTGCGTGATCATGGCCATTCGGCATCTGCTGCGGGACGAGCTGCCGACGCTCGTACTTTCCGGCGTGAACCGTGGTGCGAACATCGCAGATGACGTGACGTATTCGGGCACAGTGGCCGGAGCTATCGAGGGCACGTTGCTCGGTGTCCGGTCGATCGCCATGAGCCTTGCTTGCGGCAAGGACAGCGAAATCCGATGGGACACGGCGATTGCCCACGGTCCGGAAATCGTCCGCCGCCTTCTGGCCGTCGATTGGCCGGAAGGCGTGCTGATGAACGTCAATTATCCGGACTGCGCACCTGATGAGGTCGTCGGGATTGCGGTCACGGAGCAGGGCCGGCGCGACCATGATCTGATGCGCATCGACCAGCGCTTCGATACCTGGGGCAACCCGTATTACTGGCTGGGTTACGAGCGGAAGAGATCGAACCCGCGCGGTGGTACCGATCTGTGGGCCATTTACTCCCGCCGCGTTTCGATTACGCCACTCACGATCAATCTGACCGCGCGCAATATCGCCGAAACTCTGTCGGTGCAGCTCGAGCGGGGACCGGACGTTCAGCGCGAGCCAGGCGGTGGTTCCAAGAAAAAGTAACCTTTTGGCTGATGCGGCCGCAAGGAGCGGCCGTTTTCACTTGCCGGGCGGCAGTGCCAGAAGGTCTTCGTGACCTATGATGGCTACGGTGGCGGGCGACAGCCGGTCGCTCAGCCAGTTGTCAACGACCGCTTCGGGAACATGTCCGGTTTCACGAACAGCCTTCGCCCATCCGCGGACCAGTTCGTTCTTGAGCGCGGTTTGGGCATTATCGAGAACCCACGGGCTTCTGCCGCGCCGGATAACGTAGCCGTAGCGTTCAAAGGTGGCGGCCAGCGCGTCTGGTGCGTAAGGCCCCAAGGCGGGTCCAAGCCCTTTGTCCCTCCGCTGATGGTGGTTAAACGCCTTGCGCATCGCCGCATCGGCGGAATGCTCAGGCAAAAAGGCTGCGATGCCGTCGTAGCTCAGCACGGTGTAGAGGGCTGCGCCCTGCCTCGCGACAGCCGCTGCGAATTGCTCGATGAACTCCGCTGAAACGAGATCGAACAGCGCCGACGCTGTGACGAGATCCGCGCCACTGAGAAGCGACGTCCAATCGGCCTTCGCCAAATCCGCCAGCTGAAATTCTGTTTCGATAGCCCTGCCGAATTTGGTCTCTCTGCAACGCTGTCGTGCAATGCCGAGTAAGCGCGGATCGTTGTCGACAAGCGTCCAATGCTGGTTAGGCGGAAGATCCGGCGCCAGGCTACGCAGATTGGAGCCGGTGCCGCAGCCAAGGTCTACGACCCGGATGCTCTCCCGGCCCGCAAAAGCCCGGACGCAAGCCGTCCGAACGGCATGATTGATCGCGACATGATCGACCCGTTCGCGCAGGGCCAGCCAGTCGGGCGTGAAACCGCTCATGAGGCCACCTCGCGGAGGACGTTTGCGATCCGCTGAGCTGTGGTCTCCCAACGCGTCAGGTGCTGGGCTGCCGCCCAAGCTGCATCGGCGAGCTGCCGGCGGAGGTCCTCGTCCGAAATGATCCTGCGCAGGGCCTTCCTCAGCCGCACCACTTCTCCGGGCGGTACCTTGATGGCGGCTTCGTCAGGAACCGTTTCTGCCGCCGCGCCTCCGGTGGTGCAGACAATGGGCAGGCCGCGCGCCATGGCTTCGGTCAGCACCATCCCGAAGCCTTCGAACAGCGATGGCAGCACGAAAACATCGGCTGCTGCGTAAGCCTCTGCCACTTGCCGTCGGTCGAGCGCGCCAGCCAACTCGATGCGCCCCTCAAGACCATGGCGCGCAATGACGACCTTTAGCCTGCTCACCTCTGCCGGATCGCGATCATGCGGACCGGCGATCGTCAGTCGCCAGTCGAGATCCTGAATGCCGGCCAAAGCCTCCACGAGAAAAACAAAGCCCTTCCGCGGTGTGATCGAGCCAATGCTGAGGATTTGCAGCGGGTTTCCCGTCCCACGCGCACGCTCTGCAGGGTCCGTTCCCGGCTCGGCAACGGTGATAATGTCCACCGGCACGTCAAATTCAGACGCAAGCAGGCGCTTGGTGAAGTCACTGGATACAACAACGCGTCTTGCAAACGCCAGCGCTCGTTTCTCCAGCTCGTTCAGCTCTCGGGCGCGCTGTTCAGATAACCCCGGCTCATAGCCGAGCGGATGGTGAACGAGGGCGACAATCGGCGCACGGACTGTGGAGATGACATCGGCAGGCATCGCGCCGAATGCGAGCCCATCGATGAAAATGACTGTGTCGCTCGGCAAGGCCGCAAGCAGCCGTTGCGTTTCTGCCAGATCCCCTGGAGTCGGATCCGGGAAGCTGCCCGGCAGGGGGAAATGCCGTGCGCGAACACCAAGCTGCGGAAGGCGGGCCAACACCTCGCGGTCGTAGGCGTAACCGCCCGTTGGCGCCCGAAGATCACCGGGTATGGCGAAAGCCACCTCAACCACGGACCGGTCCCTCGTAGGAGGCGCGCGCAACGTCGGTTTCTTGAAGGGTTACGCGGATGCGCGCCAGATCCTTGCCGTCGTCGCCAAGTGCCCCTTCACGCGCGGCCTTGACCATCTGATCGAAAATATACCGGCACAGAAACTCCGTTGTCGTGAGCTTGCCCTGGAACTGGGGCAGTTCGTCGAGGTTTTGATAGGCCAGCGGTTTCAGGACATCGTGCAGCACGGACAGGGCCGCTCCGATGTCCACCACGACGTTTTGCTTCGTCAGCTCTTCGCGGAAGAAGGCGACGTCGACAACGTAGGTAGCGCCATGCAGCTTCTGAGCCGGCCCGAAGAAGGGGTCGGGCAGGCTGTGGGCGATCATTATGCGGTCGCGCACCTCGACGGCGTACATGGCGGTCCTTTCACGTCACGGGTTCGGAGTAACGGATGATTGGCGCGATTTCAGGAACGGCGGGGTCCAGCAGTGTCGGCAGCCGGTTCGGCGCGTCGACGAAGTCCGTTTCGCTGGTAATGAGTGCATCCAGGCGCGGGTCTTGCAACAGCGCGAGGGCTGCTTCCAGCCGTCTCCGGCAGGACCACCGCGAGCGCCGGCTTTGCGAAACCTGCCCGACTTGCGAGGAAACAAGCTTGAGCCGCCGGCTATGAAAAGCTCCGCCCAAGGGCAGGGATACCCGACTGCTCCCGTACCAGCTCAATTCGACGACGGTGCCTTCAACGCCTGCCGCATTGATGGCGGTGATGAGCCCTTGCTCCGTGGTGCTTGCATGGAAGACGCAATCGGCATTGCTGGGCGTCTCATTCGGATGGGCGAAACGGGCGCCGAAGCTTTCGGCCAAAGCGCGACGCTCCGGTCGCAGATCGACCAGCGTCACCTCGGTGCCCGGCATTTGCGCCGTAAGGAAGGCCACAAGCAACCCGACGAGCCCGCCGCCCACCACGACAATCCGATCCGCCGGACCGCAGCCCGCGTCCCAGATGGCGTTGAGGGCCGTCTCCATATTCGCCGCGAGGGTCGCGCGTCTCGGCGGCACGCCTTCCGGCACCGGAACGACGCAGCAGCTGGGCACAACGAAGAAATTTTGATGCGGATGCAACACGAATACGGTCCGACCACGGAGTTCCTCAGGCCCACCCCGTTCGACGACGCCGGTCGTGCAATAGCCATATTTAACCGGGAATGGAAACTCTCCGGCTTGAAGAGGCGCCCGCATGCGATCCCACTCGCTCTCGGCGATGGAGCCCGATATGATCAGACGTTCCGTGCCGCGACTGACTGCGCTGAACAGCGTGCGAACAAGCACCTCGTCGCCAGCCAGCTCAGGAAGAGGCTCGGCGCGAAGCTCCACTTGACCCTTTGCGACATACCAAAGGGCGTGGGCGGAGCGTAATCCTCCCTTTGCCCCTTTCATTGCAAGAACTCCGCGTCCGACGGCCGGTTGAAGCTGTTTCCGAGGAAATGCGCCATGTCCGAGCACCAGGTGCTGACGTCGCCGCTGCAGGCTGTCGGGAATCGAGGCGTGCTTACTACGCCTACCGGCACACAGTCCATGGAGGACCTGCGTCGGCGGCGCCTCATCGTCCTGGCTCTGAACGTCAGCACCTTCGGATTGCTGATCTGGGCTGCGATCAACGTCCTCAAGGCGGGCGGATGGTCATTGGTCGACACGGCGCTGCTCATCGCTTTCGCCGTAGGCTCGCCGTGGACTGTTCTTGGTTTCTGGAATTCCGTCATAGGACTATGGCTGCTCCACGGCGTACGTGATCCGATCACGAAGGTGGCGCCCTATGCGAGGGCCGGCGATCTGCCGACGCCCATCACGGTCCGCACCGCCATTCTCATGACACTGCGTAACGAGGATCCTGAGCGGGCGATCCTTCGTCTGAAGACGGTTAAGGAAAGCATCGACGCCACCGGGTTCGGCGGACAATTCGGCTATTTCGTCCTGAGCGATACGGACGATCCCTCCATCGCGGAGGCGGAGGAAAAGGCTGTCGCCGCATGGCAGCGGACCTTGCCTGATCCGCAGCAGGTCATTTACCGGCGGCGCGCCGATAACACCGGGTTCAAGGCGGGAAACCTGCGGGATTTCTGCGAGCGCTGGGGGCGCGAGTATGAGCTGATGCTGCCGCTTGATGCGGACAGCCTGATGTCCGGCGACACAGTCATCCGCCTGGTGCGCATCATGCAGGCGCATCGGCAACTCGGCATTCTGCAGAGCCTCGTGGTGGGCATGCCGTCTTCGAGTGCTTTCGCGCGGATTTTTCAGTTCGGCATGCGCCACGGCATGCGCTCCTACACGATGGGGCAGGCCTGGTGGACGGGCGATTGCGGACCGTTTTGGGGCCACAACGCGGTGGTGCGGATCAGACCATTTCTTGAACGCTGCCAGTTGCCGGTTCTCCCCGGTAAGCCGCCCCTGGGTGGACATGTGCTCTCCCATGATCAGGTCGAAGCTACGTTGATGCGGCGCGCTGGATATGAGGTGCGCGTGCTACCGTTCGAGTGTGGCTCCTGGGAAGAGAACCCGCCGACATTGCTGGAGTTCATTCGGCGTGACGTGCGCTGGTGCCAGGGCAACATGCAGTACCTCAAGCTGCTGGATATGCCGGGACTTCATCCGATGAGCCGCTTCCAGCTCATCTGGGCCATTCTGATGTTTCTCGGCATTCCGGCCTGGACGCTGATGATCGCGCTGCTTCCGGTGCTGGCTTACGAAGCACAAAGCATTACGCAGTACCCGACGGCGCTGGCCGTTGCGCTCTATGTCGGCTTTTTTCTGATGTATCTGAGCCCCAAGATTGCCGGGCTTCTCGACGTGGTGCTGACGCGCGGCGGTGTGCGCAGGTATGGTGGTCGCGTTCGGTTCGCGATCAGCGCCCTTATTGAGCTCGTCTTTTCGTTTCTGCTCGGGGCGGTATCGACCATCCGCACAACGATCTTCATGATCGGCCTGCTGTTTGGAAAATCCGTGACGTGGGGAGGGCAGGCGCGCGATGCCCACGGAATCTCCTGGAGGGCAGCATTGGTTAACCTCTGGCCGCAGACCGTATTTGGTCTTGTACTCTGCAGCGTGCTGGCCGCCATCTCGCCGACGGTTCTCGCGTGGAGCCTGCCGCTGACAGCCGGCTATCTGCTCGCCATACCGTTCGCTGTAATTACAGCTCACCCGGATCTTGGCCGGTTGCTGAGATCTTGGGGGCTGTGCGGGATCCCGGAGGACTTCGAGGCCGTGCCGGAGATCGAGGCTGTTCAGCTCAATCGGCCATGAACCGTTCCGTGCAAGACCAGCTCCAAGCCGTCATGGCCGACCCGCAGTACGCGGTTTTGCGCCGATCGTTCGAAATCTACTACGGTAACCCGGAGCGCGATGCCGCCATGGACGCGCTTTACGGCACGTTCGTTCGGCCAGGCGACCTTGCCTTCGACATTGGCAGCCATGTGGGCGATCGGATCGGAGCATTTCGCAGGCTTGGTGCCCGGGTGGTCGCTGTCGAACCGCAACCGGAATGCCTGGCGGCCATTCGCGTTCTTTATGGCGATGATGCCGATGTCACTGTCGTCGAGGCAGCCTGCGGCCGGGAGCGTGGACAGCTGACCTTGCACATTAACTCGGCCAATCCGACCGTCTCCACAGCGTCTGGCGAATTCATCTCCGCTGCGGCGGGAGCCCCCGGCTGGGAAGAGCAGGTTTGGGATCGCGCTATCACCGTCGAGGTGACAACTCTCGATCACCTCATCGAACGCTTCGGTGAACCGAAGTTTGCGAAAATCGACGTGGAAGGATTCGAAGCCGACGTTCTGGCCGGCCTTACGAAAGCCATCTCGTCCCTCTCATTCGAGTTCACCACGATCCAGCGCGATGTGGCGCTGCGTTGTGTCGACCGGCTCATGGAGCTTGGGTCCTATCGGTTCAACGCGGCGCTCGGCGAAAGTCAGCGGCTCAGCTTAGCGCGCTGGGTTGATGGTCCCCGCATCAAGGAGTTCGTACGAACTCTCCCTCACGAGGCCAATTCGGGCGATATTTATGCAGTACTGGACTAAGGTTCGGCGGGCAGGGCTCGCCATTCTCGGTTCCATCGCAACGGCAACGGCTCCTGCCATGTCACAAACGACCGGTTCCCAAATCACAGAGCCTATTCCCGTTGAAGTCGTGAACGGCAGCGAGCCGGTGCTTTGCGCCGAAAAGGATAACGTCAGCGTTGCCCTGAGCTCGCCGCGCGTGCGCAGCTTTCGCATCGAGGCCGCGCATCCGGTCTACATCGCCACGCTTCAGCGCGACAGCTTCGAGCCGGATTGGACGAACTGCGATATGTCTGGCGACCCCGTCTACACCGCGCCAAGGCCCCCGCGGCGCGTAACGATTTACGAGGAGGTCGAATTCTGGCTCGTCGGCTACACGTTTCCGACCTTCTGGCGTCCGGCGACGACTACGGTGCGCGTCGGCGACCGGGTCGAGGAAGCCATCCATATGCTGCAGCTTTGGATGATCCGGCCGATGGGGGGAGAGGAGGTGCTCGTCCTCTACCCGCAGGACGGTTACTGGCGCCTGCGCCCGAGAACGCCGACCGGCATGGAGAACACGGCGTTCGGCTCCTCATTTCTCGTAGGGCCAGTGGAGGAGGATGGGCGGCCGCTGGTGCGCATCAAGGAGGTGGCGTTCGAGCCAACGACGAAGACATTCACCCTGAGCTTCGAGCGTGGCGGCTCGGCGTCGGTTCAGGTCGTCGAAACAGACCAGAACAAGAACGCCGTACACGTTGTATTCGACAAGCCGATCGAGGACCGCCCGTTCGCGATGGTGCGATCCATGTACATCACGGAGTTCAACAACGACGTGGCGCGTATCGCGCTGCGTGAACCCGGCGCAAACGGCTGGCTTGAAGAGCCGATCATGAAGTTCGATCGCGGCCGCGCCACGGACATCTGGCTGGGCCGGCTGACGCCGTCACGGCACAACACGAGCTCACCCGATCTCGTGCTCAACAGCTTTTCCGACACGCCACAACCACGCCTTCGCAGAAATGCTCCGCCGCCGGAGGTTCTGCCTCCTGCATCGAAAAACTGAATTCAGGGGCTGACACTGGGCCGGCCGAACTCCGGACAATAGGGATCATCCCACTTTTTTCTTCCGCTGAACGACTTTTCGAAGTTCAGCATTGATCCGCGTTTGCCAGCCGGGCCCCTCGGCCTTAAAGGCGTCTACAATGTCCGGATCAAGCCGGATTGAGACAACAACCTTGGGGTCGGCTTTCTTTGGCCGGCCGCGGCTTCGCGGGAAAGCGTTACGAATTTCCGGAGGCAGCTCGCTCACCGGTGTCGCGCGAGCGAAGTCTTCCTCAGTCCATTCCGGATTGTCTTCATCCGTCAGGTCCGGATCTTGTTCCCAGCGATGACGTTTTGGGGACGTTTTCGCGAGAAAGCGGCCGGATTTGGCGTCACGTGCGAGTTTTGACATAGCGCTTCAATTCCTTAGCATGTGCCCGACGAAGGCTGATGACGCGGACCCTTCCGTTGCGAACCGTAAAGGCCATGCAGCAGGCTAGGCCGTTGATGTATCCGAAAGCTCGCCACCGAGGTTCGCCGTAGTCTCGCCGGTAATCAGGCAGTGCAACCTCAATTTCCATGTGCGCTGCTTCCGCGAGAGACATGCCGTGTTTGCGCAGGTTGACAGCGTCCTTCTCTGGATCGAAGTCGAAACCAAGATCCTCATTCGCGTCCATGAATAAACGTATATACGAAAAATTGGTTCCCCAGCCACAAGTGCTCAAGCGGAAGCTTCTATCGGACTTTGGCCGAGAGTGATTGTTCGGGGACCACCCGAGCAACACATGACAGAATGCAGTTGGCCTCCTCTACCACCTGCGAGATCGCTTAACCCCGCAAGGGGCGGTTATTCACTCGGCTTGAGCGGCAAAATTGTTTGCGGCTGCGCGACGGACCTGGCCTGGCCGGCAGCCTTGCTGGCGGGCTGAGGCCGTGGTGCGTTTACCGGCTGCGAATCCTCGTCGCTGTCCAGCGTGCCCGCTTCACGCCTGTCGCTCGCGATGAAGCTGCGCAGCATCGATGCGAAGAGCTCCTCGGCCACCGGGCTGATCTTTTGATACTCCTCCCACGAGCTTTCCTTCGCCACGCGCAGCCAGTTCTCATACTCGTCGTATGTCAGCTCGCGCACCTGCGCGCCAGCCTTGCGGAAGGTATCGACCGCCGTTTTCAGGGCATCGAGCTGCGTTTCGACGAAGTAGGCATCAGAAATGGCGGCCGCCTCCTCGAAAGCCTGTTGCTCCTCGGGCGTGAGCGACTCCCACACCGCCCGCGACATGAGGAGTGGTTGGAAAGAGGTCCAGATGCCGTAGCCGCCAAAGGTTGCGTATTTCGCGTGCTCGTAAATACGGAAGGAAACAAAGGACTCGTACGAGGTCAGAGCGGCTTCCAGCTCGCCCGAGGCCATCCGGCTTGCGATTTCTGTTGACGGCATGGATGGCGTGTGACCGCCTGCCGCCTGGATCATCAGGTCGAATGCCTTGTCACCCGTGCGGATGGGCAGGCCTTTCGCCGTCTCCGGTCCTCCGATGAACTGGCTCCGGCTGGCGATGCCACCACCCAACCACCACCACGTGAGAATCCGAACGCCCTTTTCCATCGCGAGGGCCTGGAGCTTCTCCTCGAATTCCGAACCCTTGAGGAGCCCTGCAAGCTCCGTGTTGGCCGGCACGCCGGGCAGCAAGCCGATCGAAAACTCAGGCACCTTCTTGGTGCCGTAGAAGAGGGGATAGATGGCAAGGTCCAGCCGCCCGTCGACGAGCGCATCGAACTGCTCGGCCGGCTTGATGCCCAGCTCGGACTTCGGATGGATGGTGAACTTGATGCCGGGGACCCGCTTCTCCACCTCCTTCGCGAAGACCCGGGCGGCGCGATCACGGGCGTCGATCTCCGGGGCCCATTGGTGGGAGATGCGCAACTCTCTCGCATGGCCGGGTTCAGTTAGCCAGACTGCTCCGAGCAGCAGAAATCCCACAAAAAAACGGCCCGAGCGCAGCATGGACGCCATCCCCCGTACTATTGACTTTCCCATCTGCCAGTAGGACCCGCGGTCCCCGGATCCTACCCTTGCCATGGCAGCGCGTCGAATCCAAGGCGAAGGATGATGCTCAGGCGCACAATGATCTGCTGGCTGACAGGCGTTGCAAACTTGCCGCTATTCGGGGCGGGTGCAGGGGAGCCCGATGGCGACGCGCCGCTGGTCTGTCCGGACGGTTTGGCGTATAAGCGGCTGAGATCTGGAAAGCCTTTCAGGTTGAACTAGAAATGGTTCGCGACCCCACCGGCCGAGGGGGCGGAGGGGGTAGTGTTACGCTTTGAGAGAAATGCAGGAGACGAGTTATGCGGGCAACCTGGACCCCTGACAGCTGGAGATCGAAGCCGATCGTCCAGGTTCCCGAATATCCCGACAAAGAGGCGCTCGCGGAGGTAGAGGCCAAGCTCGCGACGTTCCCACCGCTGGTTTTTGCAGGCGAGGCGCGCCAGCTCAAGAAGGAGTTGGCGGAAGTCGCGGCAGGCAGAGCTTTTCTGCTGCAGGGTGGCGATTGTGCCGAGAGCTTCGCTGAGCATCGGGCGGACAACATTCGCGACTTCTTCCGCGTTTTCCTGCAGATGGCGGTCGTTCTTACCTACGCTGGCGGCTCGCCGGTCGTGAAGGTGGGGCGGCTTGCGGGGCAGTTCGCCAAGCCCAGGTCGTCGCCGGCCGAGCGGAGGGGTGACGTCGAGCTGCCGAGCTACCGGGGCGACATCATCAATGGCGTCGAGTTTACGCCCGAGGCGCGCGTACCCGATCCACAGCGCCAGCTGCAGGCGTACCGACAGGCGGCCGCTACGCTGAACCTGATCCGCGCTTTCGCGATGGGTGGTTATGCGGACCTCGAGCGCGTCCACCAGTGGACGCTCGGCTTCGTCAAGGACTCACCACAGAGCCACCGCTACCAGGAGCTCGCTGACCGCATCACCGAGACGCTTGTGTTCATGCGAGCCTGCGGGATCACCTCCGAGACCACGCCGCAGCTGAGGACCACGACGGTCTACACCAGCCACGAGGCCCTGCTGCTCGGGTATGAGCAGGCATTGACGCGGCTCGATTCCACGAGCGGCGAGTGGTACGCCACGTCCGGCCACATGCTCTGGATCGGCGACCGGACGCGGCAGCCCGACCACGCGCACGTCGAGTTCTGCCGCGGTATCCGCAACCCGATCGGCCTCAAGTGTGGCCCAAGCCTCGATCCCGATGGCCTGTTGCGCCTCATCGACATTCTGAACCCGAAGGACGAGCCGGGGCGTCTGACGCTGATCTGCCGGTTTGGCGCCGACAAGATCGAGTCACACCTGCCGAAGCTCATCCGGGCGGTGCGGCGCGAAGGCCGGACGGTGGTGTGGTCCTGCGATCCCATGCACGGAAACACCATCACGGCGGCTTCGGGCTTCAAGACGCGTCCGTTCGAGCGGATTCTCAAGGAGGTCGAGCTGTTTTTCGACATCCATCGCGGCGAGGGCACGCACGCGGGCGGCATTCACGTCGAAATGACGGGGCAGAACGTCACCGAGTGCACGGGTGGCGCGACGGCCATCTCCGAAGCGGACCTGTCGGATCGTTACCACACGCACTGCGATCCCCGGCTCAATGCTGACCAGTCCCTTGAGCTGGCTTTCCTGATGGCCGAGCGCCTGAAGCAGGAGCGTGCCGCGTCGGTGCAGCCTGTCGCAGCGACAGCGTGGGGGTGAGGGGAAGGCGGATAGCGAGGCGTTTTGTGTGTAGAGGAGACGGTCTTTCGCTCTTTCCGTTATCCCTCTTCGCAATTCGCTATTCGCCAATCTTCCCCTAAATACAAACGCATGACGAAAACCCTCAAGATCGCGCTGGCCCAGCTTAACCCGACGGTCGGCGACATTGCCGGCAACGTCGAGAAGGCCAAGAAGGCCCATGCGGAAGCAGCCCGGCTCGGGGCGGACGTGGTGGCGTTTCCCGAGCTGTTCATCACCGGCTATCCGCCGGAAGACCTCGTCCTCAAACCGGCGTTTGCAGCGGCAGCTCGTCGGGCCCTTGAGGGACTGGCGCGTGACACGAACGGCGGTCCAGCGCTGCTGGTCGGCACCGTGTGGGCCGAAGAGGGGAAGACCTACAACGCGGTCGCCTATCTGGACGAAGGTGCCATCCAGGCGATCCGGTTTAAGGTCGACCTGCCGAATTACGGCGTATTCGACGAAAAGCGCGTGTTCCACGCTGGACCCCTGCCTGGGCCAATCAACGTCCGCGGCGTGCGCATCGGCGTTCCGATCTGCGAAGACATCTGGAAGGAAGAGGTCGTCGAGTGCCTGCAGGAGTCCGGGGCTGAGATCCTTCTGGCTCCCAACGGCTCGCCTTTTGAAAGGACGAAGCCTGACTTTCGGTTGAACGTCGTCGTCGCCAGGGTGACGGAGAGCGGGCTGCCGCTCGCCTACCTCAATCAGGTTGGCGGCCAGGATGAGCTGGTGTTCGACGGGGCCTCCTTCGTGCTGAACTCCGACTGCAGCCTCGCCGTGCAGCTGCCGGCCTGGGAGGAGACAGTCGTTGTCACCGAGTGGGAGCAGCGGGATGGCGGCTGGTACTGCAAGCCGGGCCCCAAGGCCGTGCTCGAAGAGAATGAGGCGGCGGCCTACCACGCCTGCGTCTTGGGCTTGCGGGATTATGTCGAGAAGAACGGCTTCCCCGGCGTTGTTCTCGGCCTCTCGGGAGGCGTCGACTCCGCGCTCGTTGCTGCCATGGCCGTCGATGCGCTCGGGCCGGACCGCGTCTCCTGCTACATGCTGCCGTATCGCTACACGTCCAACCAAAGTCTTTCCGATGCGGCGGCGTGCGCGCAGGCGCTCGGCGTTCGCTACGAAATCCTGCCTATCGAGGCGCCGGTCGCCGGCTTCATGAGCGCGCTGGAGCGGCTGTTCGCCGGCAGCGAGCCGGGGACTACTGAGGAGAACATCCAGAGCCGTGTGCGGGGCTCCATGCTGATGGCCATCTCCAACAAGTTCGGCAGCATGCTGGTGACCACCGGCAACAAGTCCGAGATGTCGGTGGGCTACGCGACCCTCTACGGAGATATGAACGGGGGCTTCAACCCCATCAAGGATCTCTACAAGACGCAGGTTTACCGGATCGCGCGCTGGCGCAACGCGAACGTTCCCAAGGGCGGTAAGGGGCCGGCCGGGATCGTCATTCCCGAGAGCATCCTGACCCGCGCGCCATCCGCGGAACTGCGCGAAAACCAAACCGACCAGGATTCGTTGCCACCCTACGACATTCTGGACGACATTCTGGAATGTCTGGTCGAGCACGAGATGCCGCTGCCCGACATCGTCGCTCGCGGGCATGACCGCGAGACGGTGAAGCGCGTAGAGCGCATGCTCTATCTCGCCGAGTATAAGCGCCGACAGGCGGCACCCGGCGTCAAGATCACGTCGCGCAGCTTTGGTCGCGATCGCCGCTATCCGATCACGAACAAATTTCGCGAGGACGTGAACGCGTCAGCCCCTCGGTTCGAGGAAAGGGGACCTCGGCTGGTTGCGCCGCGCGCCGATGGCGGCGAGATCTCTTGAAGGCGCTTACAACCATCCGAGGCACGAATGCCCGAGCTGACCCTCCAGGCACGCGCACTGCAGCTCGCTGAACGCATCGATCTCAAGGGACTGGAGCGCGAGGATCAGCTTTCCAGCAACCCGCTGGCGTTCGGCCTCGGCCCGCACGGGATGGTGGTGCTCTTCCGCTTCGGCGCGGTCGTCTTCATCGGGCTCAACCCGCTTCAGGAAGAGGAGATCATCGCCAGCCTCAAGGGTCGGCTGATTGAGCCGCTGCCGGTGCGCGAGGAAGAGTCGGTGACCATCCTGGTGAAGCCTGAGGCCGACGACTCCATCGTTGCCGGGAATGTGGAGCTGAAAAACACCGCTCCTGAGCGCCTTCTGCTGATTGCCGAGGCGTTGGCTGTCAGCGTGGCGCTCGCTCACGACGAGCAGCGGATCGGGCAGGCCTTCGATCGCATCGAGCCAGTGGCAAGCAGCCTGAAGCGCCGAAAACTGCTCCGCGGCAGCCGGGGCGACCTCCTCGAACAGATTGGCGAGGCGCTGCACATTCAGCAGCGGCTTGCCGGCCGTCTCGAGGTCGACCGACCGGATGTCCTGTGGGACCATCCGGAGCTCGAACGCCTCTGGGTCAAGCTCGCCGACGAATACGACCTCGCCTTGCGAGCGCGGGCCATCGGCCAGAAGCTGGAAGTGATCCGCGAAACGGCCGATACCATGGCTGACCTTCTCTCCACCCGGACGAGTCACCGGCTGGAGTGGTACATCATCCTCCTGATTCTGGTGGAGATCCTGTTGGGCCTCTACGACCGCTTCTTTTCATGACGAACACCGCACTTGGGCGCGTTGGCGCCCGCGCGAACGCCGTGTAGGGTGCCCGGCAAACCTAACCCATCGAGCGCATTCATGACCGTTACCGCCCGTTTCGCCCCGAGCCCCACAGGCAGATTGCACATTGGCAATGTGCGCACGGCCGTGCTCAACTGGCTGTTCGCGCGGAAGCACGGTGGCACTTTCATCCTGCGGCTGGACGATACGGATCGCCAACGCTCGACCGAGGAGTTCGCGGAAGGCATCCGTGAGGACCTGCGCTGGCTCGGTCTTGTCTGGGGCCGCGAGGAGCGGCAGTCGAGCCGCACTGCGCGCTACGACGAAATGGCCGAAAAGCTGAAAAAGGCGGGCCGACTTTATCCGTGCTACGAAACGGAGGAAGAGCTCGAACGTCGCCGCAAGCGCCAGCTCGCGCGCGGTGAGCCGCCCATCTATGACCGGTCGGCCTTGCGGTTGACGGACGAGGACCGCAGCAAGCTCGAGGCTGAAGGACGGCGCCCTTACTGGCGCTTCCGGCTCGACAATTCCGAGCCGTCCAATCCCCTCAAGCCCGTGCCTACGCTGGTGGACTGGGTCGACCTCATTCGACGGGACCAGTCGGTCGATGTCGGATCGCTTTCCGACCCGGTGATGATCCGGACCGATGGGACGTACCTCTACACCTTCACGAGCGTGGTCGATGACATCGACTTCGGCGTCACGCACGTGATCCGAGGTGAGGACCACGTCACCAACACAGGGGTGCAGATTCAACTTTTCAGAGCTTTGGGCGCCGAACCACCGATCTTTGGCCATCACTCCCTGCTGGTGGGCGCAGATGGGCAGGCGTTGTCGAAGCGGCTGGGCCACCTTTCAGTTTTGGCCCTGCGGGAAGCCGGGTTCGAGCCGATGGCGGTGCTGAGCCTCGCGGCACTTCTGGGCACCTCAGAGGCTGTCGAACCGCATCAGAGCCTCGATGAGCTCGCAAAGCTGATCGACTTCGATCACATCTCGCGTGCACCCGCCCGCTTCGATGAAGCGGAGCTTCGCTCCGTGAACGCGCGGCTGCTACATCAGACCCCGTACGAGACGGTAAAGGACCGCCTCGAGAGCATGGGGATCACCGGCGGCGAGGCTTTCTGGTTTGCGATCCGCGGCAACATCACGTTCCTCGCTGATACAAGGGAATGGTGGGAGGTCGTCTCCCAACCGCTCACGCCGACAATCGAGGATGAGGCCTATTGCCGGCGAGCCGCCGAGCTGCTGCCACCGCCACCGTGGGACGAGAGCACGTGGTCCAAGTGGACAGACGCCATCAAGGCGGACACGGGCCGCAAGGGCCGCGCGCTGTTCCATCCCCTGCGCCTGGCGCTGACCGCGCGCGAGCAGGGGCCGGAGCTGAAAGCTCTTCTGCCGCTGATCGGTCCCGAGCGGGCGGCAGCGCGGCTCAGAGGCGAAGTGGCCTGACGGTCCGCGCTGCCGGACTGCTGACTTACCCCGGAAACGGCTTGAGGGGCGGCTCCACACCGTCCGGCAACGGCGTGCGCGCTACGTTGAGCACCATCGCCAGCGTCGTGTAGTGGCCGCAAATGGCGCAGAGATCGATCACGCCTTGCTCGCCAAACAGTTCTACCACGCGCGAATAAGTCCGATCACAGACAGTGCCGTTCCGGTGAAGCTCCGTGCAGAAATCGTAGACGGCCGCCTCATCCTCAGCGAGCGTTTCGGGACGGCGCCCCTCGGCAATGGCATCGGCAATTTCGGCCGCGAGGCCTGCGTGCATGGCGACCTGGCGGTGCGTGTACCACTCGTACTGTTGCGTCCAGCGCCGCGCGGTGATGAGGATGGCGAGCTCCTTCAGCTTGGAGGGGATGGGGCTGTCGAAACGCAAGTAGCGACCGAGATGGTCGGCAGCCTTGAAGATTTCCGGGCTGCGGATCAGCGTCAGGAACGGACCGCTGATCTCGAACCCGCGCTTTTCCTTGAATTCTTCCGCAACCGCCCGCTGCGCCTCTGTCATCCGCTCCGGAGGGATAGGGGGCATGCGATCGTCCGGCGAGGTGCCGACCTGCGGCATGATCTTCATCTCGGGCGGAATGTCCTTATGGCTCATTTTCTCGTCTGCCTTTCTCGATCTCAGTTCGCGTCGCCGGCAAGGCGCACCGTAGCGGCGAGCCCGCCATCGACGACCAATTCAGCGCCGGTGATGTAGCGCGCCTCGTTTGAGGCTAGGAAGAGGGCCGCATGTGCAACATCCCATGCCGTGCCCATGCGCCCCATCGGCGGCTGGGAATTGCGGCGGCGGCGCAGGGCCTCCACATCCCCTCCGGCCCGCTCGTTTGCCAGCCGCATCTCGACGAGCGGTGTATCCATCAGACCCGGCACGACGATGTTGCAGCGGACGTTGTCGCGCGCGTAGCGCACCGCGGTGACGCGCGTGAAGTGGATGAGGCCGGCTTTTGCCGCCGAATAGGCGACGACATCAGGGCCGAAGTGGGCCAGCGCCGCGATAGAGGCGAGATTGACGATCGCGCCGCCGCCCTGCTGGACCATGATGGGGATGACGTGCTTGCAGGTGAGGAAGACGTAGCGAATGTTCGTGTCGAACTGGCGGTCCCACACCTCGAGCGGCATGCTGACGACGTCACCAGGCGCCGAGCCGCCGACATTGTTCACCAGCACGTCGATCCGCCCGTAGGTTTTTATGCAGGCTTCAACCATCGCTTCGATGGAGCGCGGATCGGTGACATCGACCTCCCCGATGGCGGACGTGCCGCCTTCTTCCGCGATGAGGCGCTGGGTATCGGCGGCAGCTTCGAGATTCCTGTCCGCGCCGAAGACCTTCGCGCCTTCCCGCGCAAACAGCACCGAGATGGCGCGTCCATTGCCCCAGCCGGGCCCCACGGAACCTGACCCCACGACCAGCGCGACCTTGCCTTCCAGGCGCCGCATCATTGATCTCCCGATTTGTGTTTGCCCCGCCGCATCCTAGGGCGCGACGCCAACGTCTGGCCAGTCGTTAGCTGGCCTGCGAACTGAAAAGAAAAGGGCTCCCACAAGGGGAGCCCCATGCTCGCTCGATCATCTCAACTTGAGAGTGCTGGTTAATCAGATGTCGAAGTCACCGCCGCCCCAGTCACCCCAGTCGCCTGCGTCCGCTTCATAATCGGCGTCCTGCAGGTGAGCGTCGGTATCGTAATCTGTCTGTTCGTCAGCCGTTTGCTGGGTCTGCGGCTGATCCTGTTGCTGCGGTTCGGTTGTTGGTGTGGCCGCTGCGTGAGCGGTTGAACCGCCACCCAGCAGGCTTGTGATGGTGTTGGCGAGCAGCATGCCGCCGGCAACGCCTGCGGCTGTGGCCATAGCCGACTGCAGGAAGCTGCCGCCTGCCGGCTGCGGGGCCTGCTGTTGCTGGCCGAGGGGACCGCGCGGCGCGCCGATTGGTCCGCTGCCATTTGAAAGGCCCGATCCTAGCTTGCTCCCGGCCGAGGGAACACTGCCCGAGCTCGGTCGCGCGGCGGGCGCAGCGGGACGGGCGCCGCCGCCGAACAATCCGCTCAGGAAGCCGCCGGATTGCGCAGGAGCCTTCGCCGCCTGCCGCTCCAGCTCGTTGACGCGCGCCTCAAGCTCACGAATGCGCTGATCGGCTTGCTGAAGGGCGTGCTCCTGGACGAGGACCGACTGCACCAGCATGTAGGCCGCGTCTGGAATTTGCTGCACGGACTCCCGGATCAAGGCCTCTGCCTCCGGGTCCTTCTGCGGGCTCCCAAACGAGCGCATGCGGTCGAACAGACCGGAAATGAGCTGTCGTTCCTCTGGTGTCATCACGGTCTCCTGGCGATTGCACACGAGCGGACATGTAAGGCGATTGAACCGCCCTACAAGGGGTGCGGAAGGAAATTTGAAGGGACTTTGGCGATCAGAAAATCGCGCCGCGCGCAGCCACTGGCCAGACCGCCTCGACGTGCGCATCCGGCGTGTTGAATCCACGGACGCAGACGTACCAATCGTGGAGGTTCACGGTCGGGTCACAGTGGCCGGGGATGAGGAGCAGCTTATCTCCCAGCTGCGGCCGGTGCTCGCACTCGGTGAGATCGAGTACGCCATGCTCGTCCGAGGGCCGATGATATTTGGCACCGGGCAAAAACGGCACTTCCGGAAAACCGGAATCATTGCTCAGAGCTTTGTGCCCGGCGTCGATCACTGCACGCTCAGACGTCGGAGTACTCATGACTGTGGCGAGCAGGAAGAGGGCATGCTCGAACGTGTCAAAGCGGCTGCCGTCCGCCTTCTGATTGCGGGCGTAATCCGCGTCCATGAAGATGTAGGAGCCCGGTTGAAGCTCGTTCCAGATGCCGCTTGAGGCTTCGATCTCGCAGGTGCCGGTGCCTGCGCCGGTGATGAGCGGGCAGGCGAGGCCTGCGCGGTCGAGCTCGGCAAGCGTTTCCTTGACGCGCTCGCCTGCGCTGGCAATGGCGCTCCGACGTTCTGCATCCGTACGGAAATGCTGGGCAGAGCCATAGTAGGCCTGCAGGCCGGCGAACGTGAGATGCGGGGAACCGGCGATAACCTTGGCAAGCTCGGCCGCCGGGCGTCCCGGTTCTACGCCGCAACGCCGCCCTCCGCAGTCGATCTCCACCAGCACATTGAGACGAACGCTGGCACGCGCGGCAGCGGCTGCCAGATCCTGAACATTCTGCAGGCTATCCGTGCACAGGGCGACGTGCGCTTCTCGTGCCAGAAACGCCAAACGTTCGAGTTTCCGCGCGCCCGCAATTTCGTTGGTAATTAGCACGTCGCGCACACCGCCGCGGACCATGACCTCCGCCTCAGAGACTTTCTGACAGCAGACGCCGACTGCCCCGTGCGCGATCTGCCTGTGCGCGATCATCGGCGATTTGTGTGTTTTCGCATGGGCTCGGACGCGGACACCATATTTCAGGGCCAAATCCTGCATGCGCTTGAGATTGCGCTCGAACGCATCAAGGTCGATGATGAGCGCTGGCGTGTCGATCTCGGAGAATGGCATGCCCGGCAGGGCGGGCGGCGGCATAGTCACTTCGCGTCGTCCTCTGATTTTCGCGGCGTGTCGCCAGCCTGCGGATAGCGACCCGAATCGAGCAGCCGCGATGTGTACTCCTCATAAGTCAGACCCGCCGCAGCGGCGCGGCGCAGGCGAAACAGCGCGATATCACGCGGCGGCGTTTTCCAGACCTCGGCGTGAGCCGCCTTCCAGGCGTAACGAACGAAGAGCCGCTTGCCCGGTGGCTCCTCATCGTCATCGAGCGGCGGACCGCCGTTGTGGCCGATGCCAAAGGTCGGCCAGTCTTTCGGTCGAACCCAATACTGCTCGTTGATCACGCGCAGCTCCTGCCGCTGCTGCTCTCCGGGACCAGTCTCGAGCTAACCGGGGAGATGATCGAAAACAACCGGGAAAGATTGGCCAACTGAGTTGAAAAATGAGCAGGCAGAACGTGCAGCCCACCGGCAAGGCAACGCAGGGGTTAGGAACCCTCGCCAGCAGCTGTGCCAGCCTCATCGACATTCGTCGCTACGACTGTTCCGCCGCCGACGGCTTCTGCGAATTTCGCGAAAAAGGTGTCTGCGTTTTTCTTGGCGACGCTGTTGATGAGGCGCGAGCCAAGCTGGGCGATCTTGCCGCCAACGTTGGCCTCGACGTCGTAGATGAGGCGCGTGCCGCCATCCTCGGCCGGTTCCAGGCGAACGGTGGCCCCGCCCTTGGCGAAGCCGGCAATGCCGCCTTCGCCTTCACCGCTGATCTTGTAGCTGTTCGGCGCGTCGATGTCGCTCAAAGTGACCTTGCCTTTGAAGCGCGCATTGACAGGGCCGATCTTGACCCGCGCTACGGCCTGGAAGGTGTTTTCACCATCCAGCTCGAACGTTTCACAGCCGGGAATGCAGACCTTCAGCACCTCGGGATCATTGAGCATCGCCCAAACGCGTTCCCGATCGGCTGCGAGGATGACCTCGCCACTCATATTGACGGCCATGATGAAGTGTTCCGATCTGCAGTTCCCTGGACTGTCGAACCTCAGGCTGCTGCGGCCTGAACCGCACGCCGGGCCATCACCGTCACCAGATGGGCGCGGTAGTTGGCATCGCCATGGATGTCGGAGTTCATGAGCGAAGGATCAACACTAATGCCCTTGAGAGCATCCGGCGTGAACGCATTCGTCAGTGCCGCTTCCATGTCCGTCGCGCGGAAGACGCCGTTCTGGCCCGCACCCGTCACGGCGACACGCACGCCTTGCGGGCCCTTCGCGACCGCAACGCCCACCATGGCGTAACGCGAGGCCGGGTTTGGGAACTTGGCGTAGCCGAACCGCTCCGGGATCGGGAAGGAGACGCGGGTGATGATCTCATCCTCCTCGAGTGCTGTCGTGAACAGCCCTTGGAAGAAGTCATCCGCCGCGATCTCGCGTTTGTTTGTATAGATCGTTGCAGCGAGCGCCAGAACCGCCGCCGGATAGTCTGCCGCCGGATCGTTGTTGGCCAGCGAGCCACCGATGGTGCCGCGATGGCGGACGTGCGGATCGCCGATGCCTTCCGCCACGTTGCACAGGCCCGGGATGGTGGAAGCGACGACGGCACTCTCGGCCACTTGCGCGTGCGTGGTCATCGCGCCGATCACCAGCCGGTCGTTCGTACGGTCGATGCCTCTGAGCTCGGCAACGTCACGCAGGTCCACGACCAGAGGTGGGCTAGCGAGCCGTTGCTTCATGGTGGGGATCAGCGTCTGGCCGCCTGCGAGAAGCTTGGCGCCAGAGCCATTAGCCAGAAGCGCGGCCGCTTCGTTCACAGTGCTGGGCCGCTGATAGTCAAAAGCGTACATCTCGCGCCTCCCTTATTCCGCCGCCATCTTCCGCACTGAAGCCTGCGCCGCGCGCCAGACGGCTTGTGGCGTTGCCGGCATGGAGATGTTCTCGTGGCCGAGTGCATTGGTGATCGCGTTGATGAGTGCAGCGGGCGCTGCGATCGCGCCGGCCTCACCGCATCCCTTGATCCCCAGCGGGTTGGACGGGCACGGCGTGTTCGTCATCGCGACGTTGAACGAAGGCAGGTCATCCGCCCGCGGCATGCAGTAGTCCATGAAGCTCGCCGTCAGCAGCTGGCCGGACGAGTCGTAGACCGCGCGCTCGAGCAGTGCCTGGCCGACGCCTTGGGCGATGCCGCCGTGGACCTGCCCCTCGACGATCATCGGATTGATAATGACGCCGAAGTCGTCCACCGCCGTCCACCGGTCGATACGCGTCACGCCGGTCTCAGGATCGATCTCCACCTCGGCGATGTGCACGCCCGACGGGAAGGTGAAGTTCGTCGGATCGTAGAAGCAACTCTCCTTCAGACCCGGCTCGATCTCCGAGCTGTCGAACTTGTGGGCGACGTAAGCCTGCAGGGCGACCTCGCCGAAGGTCATCGACTTGTTAGTGCCGCGAGCCGAGAAGACCCCGTCGTTGAAGTCGACCGTATCCTCCGGCACCTCCATGCAGCGCGCAGCGATCTTGGTGGCCTTGGCAACGACCTTGTCGAGCGCCTTGGAGATGGCCGACATGCCCACGGCGCCTGACCGAGAGCCGTAGGTGCCCATGCCCATCTGCACCTTCTCGGTATCGCCGTGAATGATCGAAATTTGATCGATCGGGATGCCGAGGCGGTGCGAAACGAGCTGCGCGAAGGTGGTTTCATGACCCTGGCCGTGGCTGTGCGAACCGGTCAGCACTTCGACCGTGCCGATCGGGTTGACGCGGACTTCTGCCGACTCCCACAGACCAACGCCCGCACCGAGCGCTCCGATCGCCCGGCTGGGAGCGATGCCGCAAGCCTCGATGTAGGCCGAGAAGCCGATTCCCCGCAGCAGCCCCTTGCGCTCGCTTTCGGCCTTCCGCTGCGGGAAGTTGGCATAGTCGGCGAGCTCCAGCGCCTTCTTCATGCACGCCGCGTAATCACCCGCATCGTACGTCATGATAACCGGGGTCTGATGCGGGAAGCTCTTGACGAAGTTTTGCATCCGGAACTCTGCCGGATCGCGGCCGAGCTCGCGGGCTGCAACCTCCACCAGCCGCTCGACGACGAAGGTGGCCTCCGGGCGGCCGGCGCCGCGGTAGGCGTCCACCGGTGCTGTGTTGGTGTAGACGCCGTCTACCTCGCAATAGATCGCCGGAATGTCGTACTGCCCCGAAAGCAAGGGGGCGTAGAGGTACGTCGGGACCGACGACGCGAAGGTGGAGAGATAGGCGCCGAGGTTGGCCTTTGTCTTCACGCGCAGTGCCAGGATTTTGCCTGAGCTGTCGACTGCTAGCTCTGCCGTGGTGAGATGATCGCGACCGTGCGCATCGGCGAGGAACGCTTCCGTACGTTCTGCCGTCCATTTCACCGGACGGCCGACTTTCCTCGCCGCCCAGACGCAGACCGTCTCCTCGGCATAGATGAAGATCTTCGAGCCGAAACCGCCGCCCACATCCGGTGCGATCACACGCAGTTTGTGCTCAGGCGCGATGCCGATGAACGCCGACAGCACTAGGCGCGCAACGTGCGGGTTCTGGCTGGTGGTATAGAGCGTGTAAGAGTCCTGGCCGCGATCATACTCGCCAATGGCCGCCCGCGGCTCCATGGCGTTCGGGATCAGACGGTTGTTGACGAGCTCGAGCTTTGTGACGTGCGCTGCCTTGGCAAAGGCGGCATCTACAGCGTCCTTGTCGCCAAGGTGCCACTCGAACACCGTATTGTTGGGCGCCTCGGCATGGATCTGCGGCTGGCCGGGATCCTGGGCCCGGGCGAGATCAACGACCGCTGGCAAAACCTCATAGTCGACCTCGACGAGCTCCGCGGCGTCCTTCGCCTGATTCAGAGTTTCAGCGATCACAACGGCGACGTGATCACCGACATAACGCACCTTCTCCAGGGCGAGCGCCGGATGTGGCCCCACCCTCATCGGCGTGCCATCCTTCGAGTGGATCATCCACCCGCAGATCAGCCCACCGATCTTGTCGGCTGCGAGATCCTTGCCGGTGAAGACGGCGAGCACGCCGGGCGCGTTCAGAGCTGCGCTGGTATCAATGTTCTTGATGATCGCGTGCGCGTGGGGCGAGCGGACGAAATAGGCATAGACTTGGCCCGGCCGGCTGATGTCGTCGACGTACTGCCCGCTGCCCGTGATGAAGCGAAAGTCCTCGCGGCGCCGTACTGGAACGCCGATGCCCGTGCTGGTCATGGTGTCGTTCTCCTCCCGTGCGCCTTATTCCGCTGCCTGCCGGAACTCGCCCGCGCCCATGGCCGCGGCGCCTGCAGCAATGGCTTTGACGATGTTGTGGTAGCCCGTGCAGCGGCAGATGTTGCCTTCGAGCTCTTCGCGGATGGTCGCCTCGTCGAGTTGCGTGCCCTTGCGGTTCACGATGTCGATCGCGGCCATGATCATGCCGGGCGTGCAGTAGCCGCACTGCAGGGCGTGATACTCCCGGAAGGCTTCCTGCATCGGATGGAGCTGCCCGTCCTTCGCAAGCCCTTCGATCGTGAGGACTTCGGACCCGTCGCAGGAGACGGCAAGCGTGGTGCAGGACTTCACCGCGCGGCCGTCGACATGCACGACGCAAGCCCCGCACTGGCTCGTGTCGCAGCCGACGTGCGTGCCCGTCAAACGCAGATGCTCTCGCAGGAACTGGACGAGGAGAGTGCGCGGCTCAACCTCAGCCGTCACACTTTTGCCGTTCACGATCATCGTGACTTGGGTCATGCATTTCCTCCCACATGCCTCGCTGAGTCTCGATCAGCGAGACCAAAAGCTCGACGCAGCCGAAAAAACTCAAGCGCTATAGGCATGTCACACCGCAGCTGCTCAGCGTGACAGGCGCTGCTTGCCGACCACTAGGATTGTATCATGTTCTGGTGTTCCGCAAGCTTTACCGGCGGCAGATACCTAGACAACGCAAGGCTTTCCCAAAATGAAAAAACGCAGGCGTTAGGCCCGCGTTGTGATGTCTCCAGAAATGCGAAGGGCCGCTACCGCGGCCCTTTTCACTTGAGATTTGCCTCTACCCGGGAGCCGGGAGCGGGCACCGCTCCCGCGATGCTCCGCTCCACTTTGGCGCTCTGGGCTTGTGGCGCCAATCTCAAGCGGCCTGTGGTGCTAAGGCCGGCAATTTCTTATCCTCCCAACTTTCAGGAATTGTTCGCAACGCTATACCCATATATCGCGTCTTATTTCCGGCCTTTTGTCGTTCTATGCCCATTTCTTCGAGACAATCTCGGTAGAAGATGGGTTGTGCCAGCGGCTCCTTACCGAGTTGTGCGCACCAATCGAGGTAGTCCTCGTACAGTTCAGGTGGCGTAACGCTTGAGTTTGGTTTCCTGACAACCCTCTCCTTGAAATACCGCTGCACATCCGACTCTGGCGGCATGAGCTTCGTAACAGTCTTGTTGTCGTTGGCACTGACCTGAGCCGTGTTGACGACCTCCACGCTTGCAACCGGCACGGCCAGCTCGGTGGGCTCGTTTTGGGTGCGAGCGACCGTCGCGATGGCCGGCGCTTTCGGAGCGTACCGATCATCAATGCGCCACTGGCTGAACGCGATATACATGCCGAAGCCGGAGCCAACCTCGAGCAGCAGAGCGATGAAGATGGTCAGTGCGGTCTGCATGTCCTCCACGGTGGTGGACGGCATGAAGATGCCAGCCAACTTCGTGAGAACAGCAGCCTGCGGATCAGCCTCGGCCATCACACTGCCAGAGTCGATCTTGGCGAGCTCGGCCTGAATTTCGGCGATGCGCGCCTCAAGCTTCTGGGCTTGCTCGGCGGAAGCCAACTCAGCAACGAGACCGTTGTACTGACCGCAGAACGTCCGGCCTTTCGGCCCGGTGACCTTCGTGCAGCCTTCGGTCCACTGCCACTCGCGACTGTTCTTCAAAGTATCGATTTCACTCTGAACCGCGGCCGCGGGACGATGCTGCGGCACCCAGCTCAGCTGCTCCTTGGCGCGCTCCAAGTCGGCACGCAGGTCCTTGTAGGACTGCGCCTCGACAGCGCGCTGACCAGCGGTATCCATCCTGTTCAGCGCCGCATGGCCAAGAGCAGAGGTAAGGGAGTAGGCGGTGACGACCACCCACACCATGGCGGAAGCGGCCGCTTGCGACCACATCCTGTTTCTGACTGCGGCGAAGAAGAAGAACGGCACAAGCGCCTTAAGGCAGTCCGCCGCCGCGCTCGCCGCTCCATAGATCAGGCCATCGAACTCGGTCTTGCCGAGCGAGTAGCCAAATCTCCAGTTCATAGCAGCCGACACGGCGAGTAGTACGCCGGCCGCTAGAACGCCTATCACGCCCAGAGCATGTCTCATTGCATTGCCCTCTTCGAAGTCGTCTGGAGCCCCGTACGCGCACCTCAGGGCGTGGCTCCGCTGCTGTGAGGAGTGCTTGCGACCCAGTTCAGCGTTCAAAAGCCGGAGCCGCTAACCGGCACATGAGAACGACCCCGCTATCTCGCCGTTGAGCACTGACTCCTGAGCAGGGAGTCCCGGCAAGGCCTGGATCGCACGCATGGAACGTTCTGGAACGCGGATGCCGCCGAGTTTTCAACAGTCGATCATCGCCGCTCAATTCTCGACTGTGCATATCTCGAAGCGGCAGAAGCAAAACGAGCGACGCAATACGGACAGAATCCCCCTCGCGCGGAAACCTAAGCGATTCGAAAGGGTTTGTTAAACTTTCCGCGGCCGCTTTCTCATTCGGCGTGCCAGTTCCTTGCGGAAGCGTGGTGATCTCTACCCAGACGTTATCCCCAACGGTCTTCGGAAGTTATCCACTTTCGCTGCGAGCAGCATGCACGAGATATCCACAGGTGGTGCCAGATGATGGCGCGCGTGATCGTCATCGGTCCCCAGAGAGGCTGCTCGGGCGCGGCAATTGGGGCGTGCGGTCAAAACGACGTGAGAAGCGTGGAACCAAGACGATCAACGCTTGGTTTTCCGTCGTCCGCAACCTAACTAATCGAGCACGTCCGGAGCATGTCGAACGGTTTCAGCTGGGCCCCGAAGAAGGTCCAGTTGCGAGTCAAGGTCGCGTTGAGGGTCGCTGTGGTTCGTCTGTGGGTGGGGTTGATCTTCCTGCTTTCCGGTGCCGCGTTCGCCTACGTTAACCTGCAGCCTCCGACACGACCCACGAATATCGAGACGGCGCTTCTCGCTGGTCACGAGAAATCTTCGACGCGTCGGACTGTATCTGCCTCAAGGACAGCGGATGGGCGCTTGGACGGCAGCGCCATTGTCGTCAGCAGCCTGGGCGGCCAGACGTTAAACGACGGAGATCGGGTCGTCGATCGATTGAGCGGTCCCGACCTTGTTCGTGCCGTACAGGAAGAATTGCGGCGGGTCGGCTGCTACAGCGGAGCCATCGATGGCCGGTGGGGACCCAGGTCGCGCGCGGCCATTAGCAGCTTCCTCGAGCGTGCCAACGCGATGCTTCCGGCAGAAAAGCCGGATTATGCCCATCTGCGTTTGTTGCGGACCTTCGAGGGACGAGCCTGCGGGACGTGTCCTGTTGGCCAAACGTACAGAAACGGCCGCTGCATCCCGAGCGATATGTTGGCCTACCAGCCTTTGACCGGCGAGAGCGAGGACTTCCGGCCGAGGCCCGCGCCCTTGCCTGGCCGTATGTCGGTTGGCGCGCATGTCGGTGGAAGCGAAAGCGAGCCCCGCGTGCGGACTTATAGACGAAGTGAGAGTCGACGTGTCGTCGAGCGTTCGTCGGGCGGCTCGCGTTCGTCCGGTTCGTCCGGCCGGAGACACTGGACCGAGACGATCTTCGACAATATCGCCAATCGATAGAGCCGCACGGCTGGGCGGAAGTTAGAGAGGGCGCCCGATGCTGCTGTAGTTGAAGCCGGCAGCGATGGCATCGCGCGGCTGGTAGATGTTTCTGAGGTCAACCAGCACATCCCCCCGCATGACGCGTTTTGCAGCCTTCAAATTGAGTGCGCGGAACTCGTTCCACTCCGTCATAACCACGAGAATGTCGGCGCCGGTTGCGGCTTCCAGTGAGCTGCCGCACCAGATGACGCCCGGCAAAAGCTCTTCGCCGTACTTGCGTCCCTGCGGGTCATAGACCCGAACGGTCGCGCCCCGTTCTTGCAGCATCGGAATGACCACAAGGCTGGGGGCCTCCCGCATGTCGTCCGTATTCGGCTTGAACGTGACGCCGAGGACAGCGACCGTCTTGTTGCGAACAGAGCCGCCGGCCGCGCGCTCGATGCGGCTCGCCATCGAGATTTTGCGCTCATCGTTGATCCGCTGCACCTGCTCGACGAGCGACAGTGGCGAGCGCGCCTCGCGGGCGGTGCGGATGAGGGCGGATACGTCCTTCGGGAAGCATGAGCCGCCGTAACCCGGGCCAGGGTGGAGGAACTTCTCGCCGATGCGCTGGTCCTTGCCGATGGCGCTGGCAACCTCCTGGACGTTGGCGCCCACTTCCTCGCAAAGGTCGGCGATCTCGTTGATGAAGCTGATCTTCATCGCGAGGAAGGCGTTAGCTGCGTACTTTGCAAGTTCCGCCGACTCCGGGCTCACAAACATGATCGGCGCGTTGCGCAGCGCGAGAGGCTTGTAGACCCGCTCCATAATCTCCCGCGCGCGGGGATCATCGCAGCCGACGAGCACGCGATCAGGGTGCGTAAAGTCGTGGATCGCCGAGCCTTCGCGCAAGAACTCCGGATTTGAACAGACGGCAAAATCGGCGTCGGGCCGCAGCTCTCTCAGCCGGCGCGCAATCTCCCGGCTGGTGCCAACGGGGACGGTCGACTTGGTGGTGATGACGGTAAACCGCGTGAGATGAGGGGCAAGTTCGGCGACCGCCGCATATACGTAGGACAGGTCGGCGTGGCCATCGCCCCGTCTCATCGGCGTACCAACGGCTAGAAAGATCAGATCGGCTGATTGAATGGCCGGTCCAAGATCACACGAGAAGGTCAGGCGCTTGGCCGCCAGATTGCGCTCGAGCAGATCATCGAGGCCGGGCTCATAAATGGGAACTTCGCCGCGCTGGAGCTTCTCGATCCTCGCGCGGTCCTTGTCTATGCACGTGACGGTCCAGCCGAACTCGGAAAAACAGGCGGCGGAAACAAGGCCCACGTAACCGGCGCCGATCATGCAAATGTTCAAGGCTGTCCCTCGCGAGCGGGTGGTTGGACCGTAGCTTCAACGGAAGCGTGGTCTGCCGGGCTAGAAGAAATTTCTGGCGGCTTCAAGTTGGTCTTTCGCGATTTGTTGAAATCGGGCAAACACGAAACTGAACGTCCACTCTAACGGCGCAGGCAGTCCGCCGGGCATAAGGCACGAAGGCATCGGATGACCCTTTCCTGGAAAGATGGCCGCGTAGTTTCGGTTGGCGAGTGCATGGTGGAGCTGGCTCGGGAGCCTGACGGCCGATTTGGCCTCAAGTACGGTGGGGACACCTTCAATACGGCCGCCTACCTTGCGCGAGCGGGAATGCAAGTTGCTTATGCCACGGCACTCGGAGATGATCCCTACAGTGCTGGCATCCGGAACCTGGCGGTGGAGGAGGGCGTCGGCACCGATCTTGTCCTCACGGTTCCCGGCCGTCTTCCCGGGCTTTATCTCATCGAGACATCGCCGGAAGGAGAGCGGACCTTTTATTACTGGCGCGACCGGGCGCCCGCGCGAGAGCTGTTCGAGCTGCCGGATGCGGGCCGCGTTGTCGACGCCCTGAAGCAGGCCGCGTTGATCTACTTCTCGGGCATTACGTTATCGCTCTACAGCGCCGGCGGATTGGATCTGTTTGAAGCCGCGCTCAAGGCCGCCAAGCAATCGGGCGCCCTTGTCGCCATGGACAGCAACTACCGCCCGCGCGGTTGGGGCGGGGACACGGCCAGGGCACAGCGCTCCTTCGAGCGCTTTTGGCGTATTGCGGATATCGCGCTGCCGACTTTTGACGACGAGCAGGCGTTGTGGGGCGATGCCGACGTTCAAGCGACGGTCCGTCGTTTGCAGGCTCTCGGCGTGACGGAGATCGTGATCAAGCTCGGAGAGCAGGGCGCGTACGTCACCGAAAACGGATCCGGGCGAATTGTGCCAGCCGAGAGCGGCGTGAAGCCGGTCGACACGACCGCGGCGGGCGATTCATTCAACGCCGGATATTTGGTGGCACGGCGGTCTGGCGCCGGGCTAGCGGACGCAGCCCGGCTCGGAAACAGGCTCGCGGCTGTCGTCATTCAGCATCGCGGCGCCATCGTGCCGAAAGCAGCCACGGCGCCGGTGTTGGGAGCGACGTGATCTTAGTCAAAACCGCAGGGCCGCGGCTTCGCGCGCGAGTTGGGTGATCCTGTCCCAGTCCCCCGCCTTGATGGCGTTGGCCGGTGCCACCCACGAGCCGCCGACCGACACGACATTGGGCAGCTCTAGATATTTCCGTGCCTTTTCGAGATCGATTCCGCCCGTCGGACAGAACTTGATGTCGGATAGCGGCGCAGCCAGGGCTTTCAGCGTGGCCACGCCACCATGCGGTTCCGCCGGAAAAAACTTGAGCACGTGATAGCCGAGATCGACGAGCGCCATGGCCTCCGAAGGCGTTGCGGCGCCAGGCAGAAACGGCACCGACCATCCGTCGGCTGTTTGCACGAGCCGCGGCGTCATTCCCGGCGAAACCAAGAAGCGCGCGCCCGCAGCAATGGCGCTGTGACCCTGATCGGGCGTGCGCACTGTGCCAGCCCCTACCAGGACTCCACGGACTTCTTGCGAGATACGGCGGAGGGCTTCGAGACTGGCCTCTGTCCGCAGCGTCACCTCCAGGATGCGCAGTCCGCCGGCCACAAGGGCCTTCGCCAGCGGAACCGCGCTTTCGACGGAGTCGATGGTGAGCACCGGAACGACAGGAACGGTGCGAAGCTCTTCGGCCAGTCGCGGGTTAAGCTTGTGCTGCATGCTTACTGCCTTCGCGAAAAATGGGACGCTGCCGATTTCGTCAGCTATTCGTGGCCGGCTGTCGGGTTTGTTCTGCAATCCATTTCAGGAATTCCGGCGAGCCGGACACAACGGGCAGCGTCAGAAACGCCGGGTTCGTATACGGATGTTGCCGCTTCGCCTCCGCGATGGCCGCATCCGCGATGGCCGCGCGGGTCTTGATGATCATTACCACCTCGCTGTCCCGCTGGCGTTTACCTTCCCAGATGTAAATCGAGGTCATGCCCGGCCAGATATTGACACAGGCAGCCAAGCCCTGATCTACGAGCCGCGTCCCGACCTCCTCGGCGGATTCAAAGGTCGGGAATGTCGCGTAGATGAGAACGGCCTTGTCGTTTTCCTGCACTTGAGCGAGCCTCCTCGAGCCGGCCATCCGCCGGCTTACCTAACGACCTCGATCAGCATGCCAAAGTCGAAAACGAAATTCGAGAAGATCGCTTTCGTTGCAAGCGACAACCCGGAAGCACAGCAGGCTTTGGCGCGGCTGACGGAGCTATACGGCAACGTGCCCCCGGAAACGGCGGACGCGATCGTAGCGCTGGGCGGCGACGGGCTGATGCTGCAGACGCTGCACAGGTTCATGAACGACCGCATTCCCATCTACGGAATGAACCGTGGTTCGGTTGGGTTCCTCATGAACGAGTACCGGGAGGACGGTCTCATCGAGCGGTTGGAGGGAGCCGAGATCACCTGCATACACCCCCTCAAGATGCGGGCGCGCGACATCCAAGGCGTGGTCCACGAGGAGCTGGCGATCAACGAGGTCTCGCTCTTCCGGCAGACCTACCAGGCAGCCAAGCTCCGCATCCTCATCGACGGCAAGGTGCGGATGGAGGAGCTCATCTGCGATGGCGTGCTTGTGGCCACGCCGGCGGGCTCGACGGCCTACAATCTTTCCGCCCACGGCCCGATCCTGCCCATCAATGCCCCGCTCCTCGCACTGACGCCCATCAGCCCGTTTCGCCCCAGGCGCTGGCGCGGCGCGCTGCTCCCCAATGTGGCCAAGATCCGGATCGACGTGCTGGAGCCGGACAAGCGCCCCGTGAGCGCGGTCGCCGACCACTTCGAGACACGCTCTGTCGTCAGCGTCGAGGTCGAGGAGGAGCGCTCCATCGATCTCTTCATGATGTTCGACCCTGGCCACAATCTCGACGAGCGTATCCTGTCAGAACAGTTCGGCTACTGAATCCCTAGTCCAATCACGTCGGTGCAAGGAGGAAAGACCGTGCGGGGCCTGTACTACGAGGAGTTCGAGGTCGGCCACGTGTTCGAGCATGCCGTCGGGCGGACCGTGACCGAGATGGACAACATGCTTTTCTCGTGTCTCACCCTCAACCCGCAGCCTCTCCATATCGATCACGCTTTCGCGGCGCAGACGGAGTGGGGGAAGCCGCTGGTGAATAGCCTGTTCACGCTGGGCCTGATGATCGGAATTTCCGTATCCGACACGACGCTGGGCACGACGATCGCCAACCTCGGCATGACGGACGTAAAGTTCGGAAAGCCGGTGTTCCATGGCGACACGATCAGGGTGAAGACCGAGGTCGTGTCCAAGCGCGAGAGCCGTTCCCGGCCGGATGCCGGTATCGTCGAATTCCACCACCGCGCCTATAACCAGCATGGGGAACTGGTGGCCGAGTGCCGCCGTCAGGCTTTCATGCGCAAAAAACCGAAGGACAACTGACACATGCGCTCACTTCTCTTCGTACCCGGCGACAGCGATCGCAAGCTCGCCAAGGCGCTGTCATCGGGCGCAGATGCCTTGATCCTAGATCTCGAAGACTCGGTCGCTCTCGACCGGAAGGCCGAGGCCCGCGCGATGATCCGAGATTTCATCGCGTCGGCAAAAGGGCAGGAAAAGCGGCCGCGGCTTTACGTTCGCATCAACAGTCTCAATACGGATTTTTGGAGCGCCGACCTTGAAGGTGTCATGCCGGCAGGGCCGGACGGCATCATCCTGCCGAAGCCGCGTTCGGGGGAGGACGTGCATCGGCTATCCCTGGCGCTCGATCATGCCGAGGAAGCCGCGGGCCTGAAGCTCGGCTCGACCCGCATCATTGCGATCACCACGGAAGTTCCGATCTGCGTGCTCAACATGCCGAGCTTCATTGGCTCGAGCACGCGGCTCGAGGGCCTGACCTGGGGTGCGGAAGATCTGTCGGCGGAAATTGGCTCCACGGCTACCCGCGAGCCGAACGGCGCTCTGACGTCGCCTTATCGTTTGGCTCGCGATCTCTGCCTGTTCACGGCTGTTTCGGCGGGCGTACAGCCCATCGACACCGTGTTCATCGACTTCCGCGACCAGGATGGCCTCAGGGCAGAGGCGGCTGCCGCGGCGCGCGACGGCTTCACCGGCAAGCTCGCCATTCATCCGGATCAAGTGGCGATCATCAACGAGGCCTTCACGCCGAGCCAGCGTGAGATCGATCACGCACGCGACATCATCGCCATGTTCGCCGCATCCCCGGACGCGGGCGTCATCTCGCTCAACGGCCGCATGTATGACCGGCCGCATCTGACCCGCGCCGAGCGTGTGCTGGCGAGGGCAGGGCTGGCGAACAAGGAGTGACGTTCAGGGAAGGGTGCAAGAGGACTTCGTGTTTCCGAGCACCCTTCAATTGTCAAATCACTCCGCCGCCTTCGGCACGTCGATGAGGTTGCCTTCCTCATCCACCTTCGGACGGAAGATCGTGAACTGAGTTTCGGGGGTCACCACCGAATAATCCATATAGCCAAGCCGCGCGATGGGGCGCATGGAGGTGGTGTCGACGAGGCCGTCCTTGATGAAGCGGTCGTCGATGTAGATGCCGACCACACGGCCAAAAACCACGAAATGGCCGGAGCCGTTGCCGTCTTCATCGGGCAGCTCGATCGTCTTCCAGTATTTGCACTCGAGGGCGACCGGGCTCTCCTTCACGCGCGGCGGACGAACAAGGCACGACGGCGCGGTCGTAAGCCCGGACAGCGAAAACTCGTCGACGCCAGGCGGCACGTCGGCGGAGGTCGTGTTCATGTGATAGCGCAGCTCCCAGGTCGCCAGTGAACAGACGAACTCGCCCGTTTCCTCGATGTTGCGCACGCTGTCTTTCTTGCCGCCGGAGCCGAACAGCACGTAGTGCGGATGGCTGCTCATCGCGTTGAAGAAGCTGTAGGGTGCGAGATTGCACACGCCGTCCTTGCTGATCGAGGAGATCCAGCCGATGGGCCGCGGCACCACCAGCGCCTTCCACGGGTCGCGCTTGAGGCCATGGTTGTTCAGCTTGGGCTCGTAGAACACGTGAAATCTCCTCGCTTCTTTTGGGCTGTGCTAAGCGTGGGCTTTCGCTCTGCCTCAGCTACTTCTCCAACACGTCAGCGACCTGGAGGTCTGAAGGGTTGCCTGCCCGCTATATAGGCCGCGCTTCTCCTTCTGCCGAAGGCAAGTTGATTTGGTGCCAGCGCAACTCATCCCTGCCAACGGGTGACGATGTCGGACAGGGCTGGGCGCTCGCGGTCCTGCTGCTTCTCGCTCTCCGTACCAATGTAGATGAAGCCGGCGATTCGCTCGTTGTCGCCGAGGCCAAGCGCTTTCCGCACGCCAGGGCTGAAGGCGTACCACTCCGTGATCCACGAGGTGCCGTAGCCGAGCGCGTTCGCTGCAAGGCAGAGATTGAAGCAGGCGGCGCCAGTGGACAGGATCTGCTCCAGCTCTGGCACCGCAGGGTTCGGTACGATGCGCGAGATCACCGCCACCACGACGGGCGCGCGCATGAACCGGCCCCGCTCCGTTTCCAGGCGCACCGGCGAGGGTTCTTTCTCCTCGGCTGCGCAAACCTCAGCGAGCACTTCGCCGAACTTCGCGCGCGCCTCGCCCTCGAACACGATGAAGCGCCAGGGCACGAGCTTCTTGTGATCGGGCACGCGGGCGGCGGCGGTCAGAATCTTCTCCAGCTCCTCCGGGCTGGGGCCTGGCTCGCGCAGCAGCGCCGGCTTGGATGAGCGGCGCGTCAGCAGGAAGTCGATGAGAGATGGCACTGTGCGTGACCTCGTGTAGCCAGTGTCGGTTGGGTCCTCGCTATCGCAATTCGTATTGCGGTACAATCGGCGGGCAGAGAGCGCGGAGGTCAACCGGGAAATGTTGCGCGGAGTTTCAGGCATGCTGCGGTGGGGGCATCGGCGCGCGGGGAATGCGGTGCTGACGGCTTTCGCCGTGGCTGTGGCGGCGATGACGGCGGCTGTTTCGCAGCACGCTCTAGCCCAGACGCCGCCACCGCGCACGCAGATCATTGTCGACGGCTCCGGCTCCATGTGGGGGAAGATTCCGGGCGACTCTGCCGCCAAGTTCGTTCTGGCGCGCGAGGCGTTGCGGCAGATCCTGCCGGCGCTCGATCGCACGGCGGAGGTGGGGCTCGTGCTTTTCGGCCATCGTCGGCGCGGCGACTGCTCAGATGTGGAGCAGGCCGTTTCGGTCCGGCCGCTCGATCCGGCGCGGTTGTTGGCGCCTCTGGACGCTCTCAATCCGAAAGGACGCGGACCGCTCACGCTGGCGATGGTAGCGGCGGCGGACGTCCTGCCCAACGATGAGGGCAGGGCGAGCCTGATCCTCATCCACGATGACTTCGATAATTGCCAGGCTGATCCGTGCCAGATCGCGGGCGAGCTGCACCGCGCGCGGCCGAACCTGGCTGTGCACGTGGTGAGCATCGGCGCGAAACCGGAGGACGCGGAGCGCATGGCCTGCGTGCCACGCATCACGGGGGGCCGGCACTTTGTCGTAACCGACGCGTCCGAAGTCGGGCCTGCCATCGCCGAGGCGCTGCGGCTGGCGACACTTGCGCAGCCCCCGGTGCTCAACGTGCCGGCGCCGCGGGCGGCCACGCGCGATATGCTGGGCCCGCCGGGGCTACGGCTGTCGGCTGTTCTGGGAGAAGGCAACGAGCCACTTGCCGAGCCGCTAACCTGGCGCATTTTTCGGGAAGGACAGGAGGCTTCGGGTCCGATCGCGGAGATAACGGACGTGTCTCCACATGTGCCACTGGAGCCGGGTAAGTACGTGGTCGAAGCATCCCGTGATCTCGTCACCGCACGGCAGACAGTGGAGGTTGCGGAAAGGCGCGCGACGCCGGTGAATGTGCAACTCGAGGCCGGGATCATTCAGCTTCCGGGAAAACCTTCCGCCGGTGAGAGTGAAGAAGGTCCATCTGCTTCCGTCGTCAGCCTTGTGGCAGAGGGCGAGGGTGCAGGGGAAGCGAGCCGCGTCGTATGGGTGGGCCCTGCTGAAGCGCAGGAGCTGTTGGTCCCGCCGGGCACTTATCGTGTCATTCTTCAGGACGGGGCCTACCGCGCCGAGCGCAGCATTGTCGTCCCGAGCGGCAGTCGTGGCGCGCCCCCGCTGGCGACGGGCGTAGGGCAGATCCGGGCCGAGGCAAAGGACCATCTCGGGGCGGAAGATCCGGCCGAAGGCGTGCTGTTCTTCGTGCAGGAGGATGATCCGTCGGCACCAGACGGCCGGCGGGAGGTGGCGCGTTCGGCAGCGGCCCAGGCGCAGTTCGCTTTGCCTGCGGGGACCTATCACCTCGTTGCGCGGAAAGGCCCTGCCGAAGTGCGCGAGGTGGTGGCGCTGAGAGCCGGCGATGATGTGGCCCGCACGCTGGATCTTAAGCTTGCGCGCCTTTCCCTCTCTGCTCAGCTCGCGGGCGCGACCGATCTCTCGGCCACGGACATTACGTGGCGGGTCGTCCGCCTGGAGGACGATGAGAGAGGTGAGGTCGCGCGCTCCGTCGAGGCGAATCCAGAGCTGCAGCTTCCCGCGGGGAAATACCGTGTTGAAGCCCGACTGGGTCGGCTCAATGCTGTGGCCAGCCGGGAGGTTACCCTGACCGAGGGCAGCACTGAACATCTCACATTGCGGCCCGATGCGGCGGAGCTTCACCTGCGTTTGGCGCACGGCGGCCTTCCGCTCAGCGGGGGCGACGTGTTCTGGGAAATCCGCGATAGGGCAGGGCAGGTCGTCTGGCGGACGATGGAGTCGGAGCCGCGGGCTTTCCTTGCACCGGGCAGGTATATCGTTCGCGCAGAGCTGCGAGAGCGTCAGCTCGAACAGGCAGTAGACCTCAATTCAGGTGACAAGCGAGTTGTGGATCTGACGCTCGAATGACCACAATCAGCAGCTATATCAGCGGGCTGAAATCTCACATCTCGCGATCACGGGGGTGGTGAATGCACGCGATCCTAGCGTGGTTGTTGGCGATTGCGGCCGTGCTGGCATTGCCGCCTGCTGCTGGCGCTCAGCCTCAGCCGCCGGCCACGTCAAGCTGGGATGTCAACACCCAGCCCATGGGGATTCCCCAGGACCTGTTGCTGCCGGCGCCGAACACGACGGTCATTCCCTGGACACCATCCACCACGCCGGACAGAAAGTCGGGCAACGCATCAGGCGAGTCCCAGGTAACCCTCGTCGCGCTCCTCACGCAGGATGGGCAGCGCATCGAATCCGGCCTCGTCTGGCGCGTCTATAAGAAGGATGAAAACGCCAGCGGACCAGGGAGCAACCGGCTCATCCTGACGCGTCGCGAAGCGAGCCCCGTTTTAAAGTTGGACCCCGGCGATTACTTCGTGAACGCCGCGTTCGGCCGGGCCCACCTCACGCGCCGCATCACCGTGAAGCCAGGCGAGCAGACGGTCGAGCAGTTCGTTCTCAACGCTGGCGGTCTGCGGGTTACCGCGTTGGTGAACGATGGAGAAACGGCACCACCCAATACCGTGACCTTCGACGTCTACTCGGATGAGCGCGACCAGTTCGGTAATCGCACGCTCATCATGGAGGATGCCCGGCCCGGAGTGATCATCCGCCTTAACTCAGGCATCTACCATATTGAGTCGACCTATGGCGACGCCAACTCGCGGGTGAGCACGGATGTGACGGTGGAGGCCGGGAAGCTTACGGAGGCGACGCTCAAGCACTCCGCGGCCAAGGTTACCTTCAAGCTGGTACGCCAGGCGGGTGGCGAGGCGTTAGCCGATACGCAGTGGAGCATCCTCGACGAGGGTGGCGGGGTCGTAAAAGAAAGCGTCGGTGCCTTGCCGGTCCATACGCTGGCGCCCGGCAAATACACCGTGACCGCACGATCCGCCGGACAAGTCTTTCGCCGGGACTTCTCGGTTGAACGCGGCGAAATCGCCGAGGTGGAGGTGGTGATGCAGTGACATCCGCTAGCGGAAGGGCGGCGCCTGCATCAGTCCGCCTTGGGACCACAGATTGTTGATCTGCCGTTCGAGCTTGAGCGCCGAGTTTTTCCCGAGGTTTCGCTCGAAGATCTCGCCGTAATTGCCGACCTGCTGGATGGCGTCGTAGGCCCAGGTCCGCGAGAGGCCCAGCGACGCTCCGAGGTCACCTTCCGTACCCAAGAGCCTCCGGACCTCAACGAAGTTCGAGGCCTTGGCAGATTCGACATTTGAGCTGGTGATGCCGTACTCCTCGGCGGTTAACAGGGCAAAAAGAACCCACCGGATGATGCCGAACCATTGCGGATCGTCTTGGCGCACCGCTGGCCCACGCGGCTCTTTCGACAGAACCTCCGGAAGAAACTGGTGCTCATCAGGGTCTGGAAGGGTGGTGCGTGTTAGAGCCAACGTCGACATGTCAGCGCTCAGCGCCATGCAGCGCTTGTTGGCATAGCCCTGCACAGCCTGATCCCAGCTGTCGGAGGCAACCAGCGTAAAGCGCATGCCGCGATGGCCAAAGAATTCCCGTACGTTTTGTTGCGCGGGGCCGTTGGCGAGCAGGCAGATGCTCGCGCCGCTGAGTTCGAGAACGCTCGTGATCCCTTGCGAGCGCCGGACCATCATGGCCTGGCCATCGTAGAACAGTGTGTCGACGAACTTGATGCCGAGATCCATGTCGCGGCTCAGCGTCCACGTCGCGCTGCGTGCCAGCAGATCGACATCACCGGATCTCAGGGCAGCAAATCGTTCTGCCGCTGGCAGAGAGCGGAATTTCACCGCAGACTTATCTCCAAAGATCGCCGCGGCCACAGCCGCGCAGAAATCTACCTCAAGACCTGACCACCGGCCTTGCTCGTCGACGTGAGAGAAACCGAGCGGACCATCGGCGACACCGCAGAGAAGATGTCCGCGGCTCCTTACGTCATCAAGTGTCGCCGCTTCGGCTGTCGCCGAGGCCCCAAGAGTAAGAAGAACACCGGCAACCGCGCCGATGACGCGGCGTACCGTCTTCACGGCCAGGGAAATCATGACAATCAGGTTTGCGAAAGTCCGTACTGACAACACCCCGGGTACTTACCTAGGGCATCCGAGGTAACATGGTTCTTGGGTCACCGCCTCTTTGGTCACACAGGCATGGCGGTCTCCACCAGCCTGACCCAATAGGAGACACCGACGGGAATGGCCTCGTCGTTGAAGTCATAGGCGGGGTGATGCAGGCCTGCGCTGTCACCATTGCCGAGGAAGATGAAGGCGCCGGGCCGCGCTTCCAGCAGGAACGAGAAATCCTCGCCTCCCATCACTGGAGGTACGCTGAAGTCGACGTTTTCTTCGCCCACGACCTGGGCCGCAACGGCCGCCGCGAACTTTGCCTGCTTCTCGTGATTGCGTGTGACTGGATAATCCCGGCGATAGATGACTTCTGCCGTCGCGCCAAAAGCCGTGGCCGTCGATTGAACGACCTCTTTGATACGCTTTTCCAACAAATCCCGCACTTCAGGCTTCAGCGAGCGGGCCGTTCCGGTAAGCTTCGCCTGTGCCGGGATGACATTCTGCGCGTCGCCGGCGTGGAACATGCAAATCGACACGACGCCTGACTCCAGCGGATCCACGTTGCGCGAAACAATGGACTGCAGCGCCGTGATGACGTGGGAGCCCACAAGCACCGTGTCGACACATTGATGCGGCTTTGCGGCGTGGCCGCCGACGCCGTCGATCGTGATGTAGACCCGATCGGAAGAAGCCATCAGAGGGCCGGGCCGCAGCGCGAACTGGCCCACCGGCAGGCCGGGTTGATTGTGAATCCCGTAGACTTCCTGAATACCGAACCGATCGAGAAGGCCGTCCTCGATCATCGCTTTCGCGCCGGCGCCGCCTTCCTCTGCAGGCTGAAAGATCAAGACAACGGTGCCATCGAAATTGCGCGTTTCGCAGAGATAGCGCGCCGCGCCGAGCAGCATTGTCGTGTGACCATCGTGCCCGCAGGCATGCATGCGGCCGGGAACGGTCGAAGCATACGGCGCGCCTGTCGCCTCCTGAATGGGGAGCGCGTCCATATCCGCGCGCAGACCAATCACCTTGCCGGAGGTGTTCGTCCGGCCACGAATGACGCCGACCACACCCGTGCGACCGATGCCCGGCACCACCTCATCGCAGCCCCAAGCCTTGAGCTTTTCCGCCACGATGCCGGCTGTCCGATGCACCTCGTAAAGAAGCTCAGGGTGTGCATGGAAGTCGCGTCGCAGCTCCGTAAGCTCCTGCTGCATCGCCGCGACTCGGTTCACGATCGGCATGGTTCGGTGGTCTCCCTCTGAACGGACTGGCGTCTGGCGCGCCTCGATTGCTGATTTTCTTCGAACCTAGACTGATTGCGCGGCTCGGACAAATGCGACGGAGGGCCGTCAAAATCCCGGAACTGCTACAACTTGCGATAGCGTAGTCACGCCCGGCCGCGACGCGTGGGACGCATGACATCAAAGGGTGAAGTTGCACGTGCGGATGGTCAAGCGTTGTCGACATTACGACGAGGCCGCTTGGACTGGAGACGGCAATAAACGGGAAATGAGTCGCCTCACGGTATGGCTTCCGGCTGAGTTTCAGCTTGAGCGGCCGGTCTCACCTCTGAAAAGGCCTCGGAATAGGCATAGGCCCGGATTGGTTGGTCGTGGCCGCGCATCGGTACTTCGCGAAGGACCGAGCCAGGGGGCTTTGTCCCCGCTGCCTGCACGACAGCTTCGGAGACGAGCATATCCGCGAGCAGTTCTTTCGTGGCCTGCTCAAGCCTGCTCGCAATGCTGATCGTCTCGCCCAGGGCAGTGATGACATAGCCACGTTCATCGTCACCGACGCGGGCTATGACGGCAGATCCGCAGTGAATGCCAATGCCGACTCGGAATGGTAGCGGCAACGCAGAGCCAAGTTCGTCGTCCAGCATTCGGGCGGCGCGAAGAATTGCGTGTCCGGCTGCCAGAGCGTTTCGAGCACCCATGCCGCGCTGCCCGCCAAGGCCAAAGATCGCCATGACGCCGTCGCTGAGAAACATGCCGATACGGCCACCGTGGGCTTCGACGGCCTGCGCGATTTCGCCCAGAAACCGATTGATAAGGAGCACGGTGTCGTGTGGGAGCTGTTTTTTGGAAAGCGAGGTGAACGCACGAATGTCGACGAACAATATCGAGACATTCCGATCGACACCCCACTTGTAGGCTTCTTCCTCCCAATCCAGTCCGGCATCACGCGCAATGGTAGGAAGGAGAATTTGCACCGCAATGGGTTGTTTCGGACGAATTTGACACGCAAGGCGCACGTTCTTTGGCGCCGAAATTCGGCTCAATACCATTCTTTCTGAGTATGTTGGTTCGGGCAGTGTTTCGAGCCCCGAGAGCACGAGGACTCGGCAGGTGGCACAACGGCCGCGGCCACCACATAAGGACGGGTGTGGAATGCGGTTTTGGCGGCTTGCATCGAGAAGCGAGGCGCCGGGCCGAAGAGCGGTTTCACCATGCCCGACGTAGCGGACGGGCACTGTCCCTCTCCAGCTCCGGGCAACTTCCGTTGCAACGAGCGCGCCGACAATGAGGAGACCGCCCGCGATCAGTAGCTGGTACGAGATTTCGACCACCTGTTGAAGTCCGGTTACCTGCTCAGGTGCGAGCGCGATTTCGGAATGCACAGTCGAGGCTGCCTCGCGGCCTGCGGCGAGAAAGCCGGCAATTGCAAGCAAGGGAATGGAGAAGGCCAGCGCAAAACCAATTTCGCGCACGCGTTCAAACCACGGTTTATGTCGGACGACATAGTGAATTCCGATGATGCCATGGAACCAGGCAACAAGGACGAGGATCGTCTGCCAGGCGATTTGGTTCGGGTAAATGCGGGTCAAGACAGCCGTGTAAGAATCGTCCGTGCTCAATATGGAGCTGCCGTACCTCGTGTTAAGCGCGTGTTCGAGAACGAGCGCCGGAATTGCGAGACCAAGCACAATTTGCAAGCCTTCTTCAATCGGCATTCGGCAGGGCGTGCGTAGCGCGATCCGCTTCAAGGTCAATCCGACGTGCAGGGCCGCAGCGCCATAAAGCGCCACCGTTCCTGGCCAGCTGCGCCAGATGAAGACGCGCCAGTGCTGAACGGCTTCCATTGTGGGTACGCCCAACACCCCGATGGCGTGGTTCAAGAGGTGCATTGTCACGAAGGCGAAGAGAACGAGACCGGACCACAGGCGAATTTCACGTTCCCAATGCACATTGCGCAATGCCGCGCGGTATCGGGAGAGGGCTGCCAACATGGAACTAAGCAGGGGCATCAGCGCCTCGGCTCACGAAACTCTTGTATTGGGGAGATTGGCGTCGCTACTCGGCGCATCTCCTTAAGCAACGGCGGCCGCCAGTTCCGGATCCATTTTGAGCCTCGCCCCGTCGAAGTTTAGGGCCATGTCGAACTCCTCAGCGGCAGCGGGATCGCTGACGGTTGCTATCAAGGTTCGCCCGGTCATCACTTCCCGCATACGCCCTAGAATCGCGCGTTCATCGTCAGATCCGAAAACGGACAGTGCGTTGTCGAGAACAAGGATATCTGGGCGTTTCACCAGAGAGCGGGCGATGTTGATCGCCACGCGTTGCGGCTCGTATAGAAGACGCCCGCCGTGTCCAACGTCAGTTTCGAGGCCGATCCGGTAAACGACGCGCTCCAGGTCATAATCAGCTATGACCTGCCGAACGACTTTCCAGACGCGCTTTTCGGCCCGTGAGCCTACGAACGCCATCCGGCCGAAAAGGATATTATCGCGGATGGGTGCGGCCATCATAAACTTGTCGAGACCGTAAAACTCGATCTTGCCAGCCAGCTCGCTCGGCATGTGGCGCATGAAACTGCATCGGGCGCGCAAAATTCGATTTTGGAAGGCCTCGTCCAGCAAATTCAAACGGTGGCGAGGTTCGATATAGCCAAATGCGAGCGCAATGAGCCGTGTCCGCGCGCTAGGAGATAAATGGGCTCGCCCACCAGGCTGTTGCACGACATCCAACAGTCGATGGTAATGCTCCATTTCGTCGGCTTGAATGAGCGAATATCGCTCGAACAGCGGATGGCCGGGGGGTAGGCCGGCAAACATTTCGGCTGTTAGCTCGGCAATCCGAAGGCCTAGCTCGGTCAAAGGTTCCTCGAGACCTTCAGCTTCGAGAATTGAGCGCACATAGGGCTTGGCGGCGAGCTCAGTGCGGGTTGGTCCTTCGCCGACGGGTACGCCGAACAGCAAATTCTCGGCTATGGTAGCGTGCAGATTGTAGCGGGCGGGATCGAATGCCTCGACTAGATCGCTTAGATTTTGTTCTCGGAGGACCTCCTGCACAGCCCATCGCGCCGCGATGAAGCGATCCAGAAGCTCCGGTTGGGTTCCGGGTTCAAGCTTACCGTTGAGGCCAAACCAATAGATTTCTTCATCCAGTCCCACAACCGAAAGGGCACGAAGAATCGCGGCGTCCAGTTGCTCAGGAGTTTCGACCCCGGCAGCTTCGTAGTCGAGCCAACTGTCGTCGAGGCGAATTTCCGTGGTGCCGTTGACAAGCGACTCATCCAATAGCCGGTGAATGGGAAGATTGACGTTTTCCAGATTTGGCAAAGGCGCTCTTCGGCGCAAGGAATAGGTGACATTATCTCGGATCGATCCGCCAAAAAGGAGCGGATCTGGCCCTGCGTAAGCAATCAAGCGGCCGGCAGTTTCATCGGAAATGTCCCGAAGTTCACGTTTTCCGAGCCGGACCGATCCCTGGTATTCGGTAATTTGACGGCCGAGAACCTTGACCAACGTCTCGCGACCGCTGCTGCCCGACCCAACCAGGGCGATGTGTGATGGCCGGTCAATGGTGATCGAAAGCCCGTCGAGCAGCGGCGATCCACGCCGGTCAACCACGCGGAGGCTTTCGATACGAAGAGGCCCCTCGAGATTTTCCGGCTTTTCTTCCTCGGCCTCTGGCAACAGCTTGTCGACGGTGAATTGCGAGATCACTTGCTGGTATTTCACCGCGACATCGATGCGCTGCTGGTCCCAGTCGATCAACTCCTTGATGGGCGGCGGCAGATCTCTGTAAGCGGCAATGACCGCGACGAGCTGGCCAAGGTTGAGACTGCCCTTGAGCGCGAAATAGCCGCCAACAGCGTAGAAGAAGAACGGTGTGATCTGCGCCAGCAAATTGTTTAGGTATTTGACAGCGAATTTCCGCTTGAAAAGCGCAACCCGAATATCAAACAGCTGCGCAAGGCGTTTGCTGATTTCGGCCTTATCGAAGGCAGCGGTTCCATGGATGTGGACCGCAGGAGCCACCTGAACGACTTCTCCGATGCGGCCAGCAAGGCGGCGAGCTGCAATCTGTCGTTCACGGCCAAGCCGAATTTGCTCCCGCCTGAGCCGAGGAATGACGACAGCTTGGACCATCACGACGGCCAGCGCAATGAAGCCAAGCCAGAAGTTTTGCAGCATGATGAAGAAAAGGGCGGTGAGCGCTTGTGTGCCCAGGAAAACGGGCTGCACGAAAGCATCGCCGACAAAGCCACCGATTGGCTCCACTTCGTCTTTGATCATGCTGGCCGCTTCCGAAGGCTTTACCGACCTGATGTCCTCCGGACGGAAGCGCAATAGCGTAGCGAACAGCTCGTAGCGCATTCGTCGCAAAATGCGCTCGCCCATAATGCCCTTGCGGATGTTGATGACGTATTTGAAGGCGCCGTTGATCAGGACCAGTGCAAGGAAGAGAAAGCTCAGGGCCATAAGGTAGGAGAGCCGGTCGAGCTCGATACCTTCGCTCAAGACAACCTTGCTGCCGCCGAGAAATTCCGGCAGCGTAATAGCCCAAGCAAAAACATTTGCAGTCGTGCGTCCGTCTGGAAAAGCATGCCCCTGAAGTGCATCGCTGACGATGATCCGCGGCACGTCGAGCGAGGCGAAATAGAATGGCAACGACGCGAGGATCAGCAGTAGTATCCCGATCTGCTCGCGGCGGCTATGGCGCCAGACGAACCTGAATAGGTTTGGGTCCAATGCGCGCATCCTGTGGGTTGGGACTATCGAAGGTAGTAACGCTAAGCGAAGGCAACAAGAAGCGGCGCTTACGCGCGACCGATTGCACGCCCACTACAGGGTGGATGCGATGGGGGGAGGGAACATGAGAGTTGCATTTTATGCGCCGTTAACACCCTGCGATCACCCAACGCCATCCGGTGAACGATTGATGGCGCGGCTTTTGCTGAAAGCGTTGCAATCAGCGGGTTGCGATGTTCGAATTGTGAGCAATTTACGCACCTATTCCCGCGACCCGGATCTAGGCATTTACCAAGATTTGAAATCTGCCGCGCTGAGCGAGGCGTCAAAACTGCTTGAAGCTTGGTCCCAAAAGGGGGATTGGCAGCCTGATTGCTGGTTTACCTATCACCCTTACTACAAGTCCCCCGATTGGATCGGTCCGGAAATCTGTACGAAACTTGGTATTCCGTATGTAACTGCCGAAGCGTCTTATGCTCCCAAACGCGATTTGGATGCCTGGGCAATCTGGCAGGCCGATGTGGTGTCGGCTCTTCGTGTTTCCTCGGCGAATTTCTGTTTTACCGTCCGCGACAGGCAAGGGCTTGAGCAATTGCGCGACTTGCCTGGTCGGTTGATTGATTTGCCCCCTTTTGTGGATCCACCGCCCATTCCGCCGAGGCTTGCGCGTTCTTCTCGAGCAGCGCCACGGCTTGCCGTCGCAGCGATGATGCGGCCAGGCGACAAGCTGACGAGCTACGTGGTTCTCGCTCAAGCCTTGCAAACGCTGCTCGAACTACCTTGGCGATTAGCCGTTATTGGCGACGGTGAAGCCCGCGCGGATGTTTTGACGGCGTTTTCGGCTATCCCACCGGATCGTATCGATTGGCTCGGCCAACTGGAGCCCGAGGCTGTCCTCGACGTGCTGAGCGCGTGTGACATCTATGTGTGGCCGGGAATCGGCGAGGCTTATGGCATGGCTTATCTCGAAGCCCAGGCCATGGGGCTGCCGGTGGTGGCCCAGGATACGGCCGGCGTATCTGCCGTCGTGCAGTCTGGAGTTACCGGCCGGCTCACGCCGGCAGGCGATCTCGCAGCCTTTGCAGCGGCTGTGAAGCAGCTTCTTCTCGAACCCGGCATGCGCAATCAAATGGGGCATGCCGCAACACGGTTCGTTCGCGAGCAACGGAACGTGGCTATGGCAGCTGATGTGCTGCGCAATGCGCTTTTTGCCATCGTGCCCGTCGGGCGGGGTGATGGATGACGCGGAGCAGGGGTTACGCGTCGAAGTGGGAACCCCTTCGTCGCGAGCTCGCGGCTTGGGAGCAAAACCACGTGGCTGCTCGCTTGTGGCTCCGTGATGATGACGCGGTAAGCGTTACTCCGGCACTTGTGCGGTTGACCGAGCGTTGCGCTGAGCACGACGTTCCTTACCTCATCGCAGTCATTCCGAGCCAAGCTGATACGGATTTGGCGAACTATCTTTCGCAACAGCCATTGGCCGAAATCGCAGCGCACGGATGGACGCATAGAAACCACGGTGGTCTTGGGTGTAAGGCCGAATTTCCAGAGCAGCGGTCCAGGGTGGAAATCGTGCGTGATTTGCGCCGCGCACGAGATCGTATGGAGGCTTTGTTCGGAAGCGGGGCCTTGCCGATCTATGTTCCCCCATGGAACCGCATGGCAGCGGAGGTCGCAAACCTGCTTCCCGTTGCCGGGTTCGAAACGCTGTCCGTTATCGGACGAAATAGAATCGCAGGACTTTACGGCGAACTCGGGCAAATCAACGTCCACCTCGACATTATTGATTGGCGTGGTTCGCGTGGGGGTCGTGATCACAAGGAGCTCGTCGACGAACTGGCGGCTCACCTAGCATGGGCGCGCGAGAACGATCAGTCACCCATAGGCATTCTCACGCATCATCTAGTCCACGACGAACGAGCTTGGACATTTCTGCAAGAGCTTTTTGCCGAAACGGCCCATCATCCGGTCGTGCGCTGGAGCCGCGTAACTGATTTACTCGCGTCGCAAGTTTGAGCAGAGGGCAACGCGTTGACCAAACAGCGCCGACCGCGCCAAACTTGCCACGAATGAACGAGGAGCTTGCGCATGACACCCGAAGAAAAGCTGCAATCGCTGGGCCTTTCTCTCCCCGACGTGCCGACACCTGTCGCCAATTACGTTCCGTTCCGGCTGGTCGGCGACATGATCTATCTCTCGGGCCAAGGTCCGCGGAAGCCGGGCGGCTACCACACCGGCAAGGTTGGCCGCGATGTGACCATCGAGGAAGCCTATCAGCATGCGCGCATCACTGGTCTGGGCCTGCTGGCGGTGGCCAAGAAAGCGGCCGGCGATCTTTCGCGTGTCGAAGTGGTCAAGGTGTTTGGCATGGTGAACGCCGTGCCCGAGTTTGCCGATCATCCGAAGGTGATCAACGGCTGTTCTGATCTCTTTGTTGAAGTACTCGGCGAGCGTGGCCGCCACGCCCGCTCTGCGATCGGCATGGGATCGCTACCGAACAACATGACGGTGGAGATCGAGGCGATCATGCGCATCGTGGGCTGAGGCAGCTTTGCCTCGGCTCTTCTAGTGCCTCACGAGAAATTCCCGCGTTTGGGGCGGCCTAGCCGCATTGTTCTGGAGCCTTTTTGAATGAGCATCGAAACCTTGAAGGCGCGGATCGCCAAAGAGTTTGGTACGCCAGCCGTCGTTATCGACCTTGATCGGGTCGAACGCAATATCGCGCGCGCCCAGGCGATGTGCGACGCGGCGGGGGTCGCGAACCGGCCGCACATCAAGACGCACAAGAGTCCGCTGCTGGCCCGCATGCAGTGCGATGCGGGCGCGCGGGGCATAACCTGCCAGAAGCTCGGGGAGGCCGAGGTGATGGCAGACGGTGGGTTGGACGATATCCTTATTAGCTACAACCTTCTCGGCTCCCAGAAGATGGGCCGGCTGGGCGCACTGCTGCGCCGGGTCAACGTCACAGTTGCAGCTGATAACCCGACCGTCGTCGAGGGACTGACGGAAGCCGCGCGCATCGCCGAGCGGCCGCTGCCGGTTGTCGTTGAGTGTGATACCGGACGAAAGCGGGCCGGCGTGGAGACGCCAGGTGAAGCGGTCGAGCTGGCCAAACTTATTGCGCGGCTGCCGGGGCTCGAGTTCGCCGGCTTCATGTTCTACCCGACCGAACAGTCGTGGCCGGAGACACAGCGGTTTTTCGACACGGCTTGCGAGGGGATCAAGGAGGCGGGGCTCGAGCCGAAGATCGTTTCGACCGGCGGTACGCCCAACCTCGCCAACCTGGGCAAGCTCCAGGGCGCCACGGAGCATCGACCGGGCACCTACATTTTCAATGACCGCATGATGCTCGAATACGGAGCGGCGACGCTCGATGACTGCGCGCTAATGGTCTATGCAACCGTAGTCAGCCGAGCCGCGCCGGAGCGAGGCATTCTCGACTCAGGATCAAAAACACTGACCGCCGATACCGGAGGAGGCCTCGACGGGTTCGGTCTCATCCTGGAGCATCCGCAGGCCCGTATTCACGCGTTCTCCGAGGAGCACGGGTTCCTGGATCTCTCGGCCTGCAATGAGCGTCCGAAGGTTGGCGACATCGTCCGCATCATCCCCAACCACGTCTGCGTGGTCGTCAACATGGTTGATCAGATGATCGCCGTGCGCGGGGACGAGATTGTCGACGTCATTCCCGTGGCCGCGCGCGGAAAGCTCACGTAGTCTAAGACGACTTTGATGGAGGGCTCCGCGCGGGCTGCGAGAGCCTTCCTTCTGTTCTCGGCGTTACGGCCGTGTATCGAGCACGAACAGCTCGTCCGGCGGTATCGTCAGGTCGTAGGCCATACGGAAGCAAACGGCGAGAACAAGCAGCGCCAGCAGAATCCGAAGCTGCTCCGCATTGAGCAGCTGCCCGATCCGCACGCCGTATTGAGCGCCGACAACGCCCCCGACCATCAGCGGAATGGCCAGTAGCAAATCTACGCTGAAATTCTGCGTGGAATGGAGCAACGTCGAATAGGCTGCAACGAAGATGACTTGGAATACCGACGTTCCGATGGCCACCCGCGTCGGCACGCGCATCAGGTAAATCAAGGCAGGAATGATCACGAAGCCGCCGCCCACGCCGATAATTGCAGTGAGCCAACCGACGAAGATGCCTATAGCCACTGGCGGGATGGCGCTCACGTAAAGCTTCGACGTGCGAAATCGCATCTTGAAGGGAAGTCCCTGGATCCAGGTGTGTTGGCCGCCCCGACGGGCCGAAACGTGTGGCTGGATCTGGTGCTTGCGCAGAGCTCGAAAGCTTTCGAGAAACATCAGCGTTCCGATCACCCCCAGCACCAGCACGTAGCTCAGCGAAATGAAGACATCGAGCTGGCCTAGCGCTTTGAGCAGGCGCTGCAGGGCAACGCCCGTCGTTGCGCCGATGATGCCGCCGCCGAGCAGCAACAGGCCCATCTGAAAATCGATGTTGTTGCTGCGCCAATGGTTGATGGCGCTGGAGACGGAGACGGCGACCACCTGGCTCACGCCGGTTCCCACAGCCACGAGAGGCGGTACGCCCAAAAGGATCAGGAAAGGCGTAATGATGAAACCGCCGCCAATTCCGAACATCCCCGAAAGCACGCCGACCGACAGCCCCATTCCCAGCAGCATGAGGGCGTCGAGCGCCATTCCAGCGACGGGAAGGTAGATCGGTAGCAACATCAACAGGCCGTCAACAGCGTTGATAAGCTAAGGCTATTCCAACGGGGTAAAGGAGAGCCCCATGCTCGGCACCTCCTAAGTGCTTGCAACTGGACTTTTTCAGGGCGACTGTCCAGAGCGAACCTTGCTTGGGAGAAAAACTATGCTCGAAGATCCTCCATTGCTCGTAATCCGCAAATCATTTCATCGGCCGCCCGCCGCCAAGCTCGCGCAGCTCCGGGGCGCTCAGACCAGCCATGTCGCCGATGCTATGGATGGGCGCGGGGCTCTCGATCCAACGATCAAGCCTGTTGATCCACAGCAGTCACAGTTCATCGGCACAGCGCTGACCTGCGAAACGGGGCCGTCCGATAACCTCGCCATTCTGGCGGCGGTTGCACTGGCTCAGGAGGGCGACGTCATAGTGGCCGCGTCCGATGGATTCACCTCGACCGCGGTTGTCGGCGACATCGTCTCCCAGATGGCAAAGAATGCCGGCGTGCAGGCGATCGTGATCGATGGCATGGCGCGGGACTCCAAGGGCATCGTTGAGGTTGGATTGCCTGTTTTCTCGCGGGGCATCACGCCAAACTCGTGCGTCAAGACCGGACCCGGACGGGTCGGCTTCCCGATCGTTGCCGGAGGTGTCGCCATCGAACCCGGTGACGTTGTGATCGGCGATCAAGATGGTGTTGTCATCGTTCCGCAGCGGATGCTGGACGGCGTCATCGCGCGGGTCCAGGCGATCCGAGAGGCTGAGGCCAAGGTAATCGCCAACATCACAGAAAACCGCCTGAGCGCTATGCCACGCATCGCAGAGCTGCTGAAGTCCGATCGTGTGAAGTACGTCGACTGACGGGCAATACTGCATTCAAAGATAGCTCAAGGAGGAGCGCCCAATGGCCGGCAAAAATGAAAGCGGTTCGGAAGAACTCGTCGCGCGCAGCAAGCGTGTGCTGCCGGGTGGCACGTTCGGCAACCTGCCTGCGGAGATCATTATTCGCGAGGGGCGAGGTTGCCGGGTGTGGGACGAGAACGGAAACGAATACATCGACTTCGTCCTGGGCTCGGGCCCCATGGTGCTTGGTCATGCCCATCCGGAGGTCGTGGCAGCAGTACAGGAACAGGTCGCTCGCGGCTCGACATTCTTCGCCAACAACAGAGCGGGCATTGAGCTGGCCGAGGCCATCGTTGAGGCGGTGCCTTGCGCCGAAAAGGTACGGTTCGTTTCGACGGGTACCGAGGCGACGCACTACGCAATGCGTCTCGCCCGTGCCTATCGCAAGCGCGACAAGCTCATGAAATTCGAGGGCGGCTTCCATGGCATGGGCGATTGGGCCCTCATGAGCATGGCGCCCAGGCAACCCGGCAATTTTCCGCAAGCCATTCCCGACTCTCCTGGAATTCCACGCTCACTTACGCAGGAGATGTTGATCGCGCCTTTCAACGATGCCGAAACGGCCGTTGCGCTGATCGAGGAGCATGCGGACGAATTGGCGGGAGTCATTCTCGAGCCGTTCCAACGCCTGATCCCGCCAAAGCCGGGATTTCTGCAGGCTCTTCGCGAGGCGACCTCAGCCCACGGCATTCCGCTGATTTTCGATGAGATCGTAACGGGGTTCCGCTTCGCATACGGCGGGGCGCAGGAGTATTACGGGGTTGTGCCCGATCTGGCGGCCCTCGGAAAAATCCTGGGTGGTGGCTACCCGCTGGCAGCCGTTGCAGGGCGCGAGGAAATCATGCGCCTGCTCGATAAATCCGCGGTCGGTGAAGAAAACTTCGTCCAGCAGACCGGAACCCTCAGCGGAAATCCCGTGGCCGCTACAGCCGGGCTTGCCACGCTTGCGGTGCTCCGCCAACCGGGGACTTACGAGAAACTTTTCGCCACCGGCCGCCAGCTCATGGACGGCCTTCAAAACGCGTTCCGCAACGCAGGCATCACGGCGACGGTGCTTGGTGAGCCACCACTGTTCGAGGTCTTTTTCGCAGATGGTGACTTATCGAACTATCGCGCAACGTTGCGCTCTGACATGAACAAGCTGCGGCGGTTCAACCGCCTGCTTCTGGAGCGCGGCGTGCTCAAGCCCGAAACGAAAATCTATGTTTCCCTCGCGCATGATGATGAGGCCGTGGCCAAAGCCATAGCGGCGTTTGAGGATGCCGCGCGGCAGCTCGCACGGGAAACGAGGTGACGCAACGGGGAATTTTTGCCCATCCCGCATCAAAGTTGAGCGACGCAGGACGTTGACGCGCCACCTGCCCGTGATACTGTCTGACATGGTTGTCAAATTCTCTACCGGCGTGGCTGGTGGAGTGCGCAGATCTTGCGCGAAAAGGAGGTGCCGCAACGTCCGCTTCAACGGCGTTATTCATGCAAGGCTTCATAGCGCAATCCCAATAAAAAATTCGCTGTTATTCTCGTTTAGTCTGCGATCAGAGGTGTGACATGAAGATCGAATTCAAATCGGCATCGAGCGGGAGGATCCGCCGCTCATTAGGTGCGATTGCAATTGCGGCAGGTTTTGTGTTCGCTACCGGCCATGCTGCCGCTCCCGCCGTTGCAGCCGAATACACCATGGCGATCGCTCACCTCTTGCCCGAGGACATGAACAACGAGGTGCAGCCTGCACTCATTCACTTCAAGTCTCTTGTCGAATCCGGGACGAACGGAGCTGTTGAGGTCCAAATTTTCGGCGGCGGCCAGCTAGGATCCGAGGTCGAAACTGGCAAGCAGGCTCAGGATGGCAAGCTCCTGCAGTCGACCGTCATTTCGTCGGGAGCAATGTCCTCATTCTATAAGAAATACCAGGCAATTACGGCGCCTTTTCTCTTTCCCAATTTTCAGGTCGCGCACGCCTTTCTCGACGGCGAATGGTTCGCAAACTTCATGAAGGGAACCATCGATGAAGCAAGATTACGCTATCTCGGGACATTTGACGACGGAGGTGGTTTCGTTGCCTTCACCACGAACAAGCGGCTGATTAAAACCGCGGACGACATCAAGGGCCTGAAAATCCGCGTTGAGGAAAATCCATCGCACGTGGCCGTTATGCGTGCTCTCGGGGCATCTGCGACGCCGCTGCCGTGGGGTGAGGTTATCACGGCGCTGTCGACTGGCCTTGCCGATGGGCAATTCAACGCCCCAGGTGTCAGCAAGTTTTTCAAGCTATGGGAGGTTAATGACTACACCACGCTGAGCCGCCACGTATACAACACGCAATCCTGGCTGGTGAGTGAAGATTGGTTCCAAACGCTTCCGGAGGAATATCGCAAGGTCATTATCCAGGCCGCTCGTGAGTCAATTGCCCTTGCCCACGGCATGTCAGCCCTGCAGGCAATCGACGGTTGGAACGAGTCCTGTAAGAAATTCAAGGAATGCTACATTCTGCCGGCGGAAGAGCGGGAAAAGATGGCAGCGATTGCCCGTCCAGCCTGGAAAGAATGGATCGTCAAGGATTTCGGCCTCGAGGAAAAGCTCATCGACGAGCTATTCGCTGAGGTTGCGCGCGTCGCAGCGGAGGTCGAAAAGTATAATCAGACTTACGCGAAGTAAGTTTGCGAAAGGAGGGAGCCGGCAATCGTGCCGGCTCCAACGCTACCGGGCGATCCGGCTGATCTGACGCCCGACCTGTGAACCTATCCTATGATCTGGGAAGTTGATTGACCGTGATGCCTCGTCTTTCGCGGATCAGCGATGTCTTGGACATGGCCGTAACGATATTCTGTGTCGGCTGTGTCCTTGCCATGCTGGGGATTTCCTTCGTTGGTTCCTTTTACATGTTCATCACAGGGGACGCGCTGAGCTGGACTTATTCGCTCGCGCGGCTGTTCATACCTTGGCTCGGTCTGCTCAGTATCACGGTCGCATTCCGGCGTGGCGAGCACATCGCGATGACGTCGCTCAGGGATATTTTCCCTATGCCCGTCGTTCGCGCGCTCAAGGCGGCAAACTATGTAATCGTGGGTGTCTTTGCCGTTCTGCTGATCTGGTACGGAACCGAGTATGCGATAAGATCGCGTGATCTCTACATGGTTTCCGATCAGATCCAAATTCACGCCCGTTGGGTTGCGAGCGCCATCCCGGTCACTGGGGTCATTCTGCTCATTCATGTTCTATGCGGGGTTAATCTTTTTGATCCACCGGGCGTGCTTGACGACGTCGATCTGAATGTTACCCGCGAGCAATTGATTGAAGCTGGTCTGGAGCCCCGGGCTGAGGACAGCAAGAGGGGCTCGGCATGACCTCAGCAATCTCGGTCTTCATCGTTCTTCTTCTCATCGGCACTCCGATCGCCGTTGTCATGGTCATGTCTGGCCTTGCCGGCGCGATGGAGCTTGGTGGAACGAGATTTCTCGGGATTATTGCGGAACGCATGTTTTCCGGCGTCGGCAGTTACCTGCTGATGGCAATCCCGTATTTCATCTTCACGGCCGAATTGATGAACCGTGCCGGCCTGACAGAACGATTGATCGCTTTCAACAATGCTCTTTTGGGGCGCATTCGTGGAGCGCTCAGCCATGTCAACGTAGCGGTGAGTCTCTTTTTCTCCGGCCTCACTGGTGCGGCAATAACCGACACCGTAGCGCTCGGAAAAATTCTGATCCCCGCGATGAAGCGGGAAGGATACACGGCTGAGTATGCGGCCGCCGTCACCGCATGCTCATCCATTATCGGGCCGATCATTCCGCCCAGTATCGTGATGGTGGTTTACGCCTCCATCCTGCATAACGTATCGGTTCTGCAGCTTTTTGCAGCTGGCATTCTCCCTGGGCTTTTGATGACAGCTGCTTTGCTCGTAACGAGCGGCATTCTGGCGTGGCTTTACAAATTTCCCCGCCACGGAAACACGAACCTTCGAGCAGCGGCGCGGGCCTTTGTGCCAACCATTCCCGCATTGCTCGTGCCGATCATCATATTGGGCGGCATTCTGGCTGGATTGACGACTGTGACCGAGGCCTCGGCCTTTGCCGCGGTCTATACGATTGCCTTGGGCGTATTTGCCTATCGGACGCTGAAGCCGCGCGACCTGTGGGAAGCGCTTGTCGCAACGGTTCAGTTCAGCGGTGTCGTCTTCTTCCTTCTTGCAGCCTCAACGGTCCTCGGCTGGTTTGTGACCCGGTCCGGCATCGCGCGCGAGGCCGCCAGCATGATTGCGTCCATCAGCAAGGATCCGATCGTTCAGATCATGCTGGTGAACGCACTGCTGATCGCGATTGGCATGGTCATCGATGTGCTGCCGGCTCTTGTCGTTGTGGCGCCAGTGCTGGTGCCGGCGATGGTGCAGCTGGGATTCGATCCGCTCCATTTCGCCATTGTGATGATCCTGACTTTGAACCTCGCCAACATCACGCCGCCTGTTGGGATGACGTTGATGACAGCTACGCAAATTGCGGGCGTTTCCTATGAGCGAGCGATCAAGGCTTCAGTGCCATTTTATGTGTGCCACCTGGTCGTGATCATCATCGTCTCGTTGTGGCCAGGGTTTGTTCTTTGGCTGCCCAACCTGCTGAAATGAGGCGGCGCAAAGGAGACAGTCGTGCAACTGAGGTGCGTTGACTGCGGCCACGCAATGCCGGCAGACGTGCGTTACGCCTGCGAAAAATGTGGCGGCATTCTGGAGGTCGAAGAGCCCATCGGAACGAGTATTGGCGACCATGCCTATTTGCGGCGAACCATGTGGCGCTATGCCGACCGTCTATCTGTGGCAGACGCTGGGGCCATCGTCTCGTTAGGGGAAGGCTGCACGCCGCTGCACAGGGCAAAGCGACTGGAAGCAAGCATTCCGGGTTTCAAAGGTGAGATTTGGATCAAGGATGAGACGATCAATCCAACTGGCTCGTTCAAGGATCGCCTGATCAGTGCAGCTGTCAGCCGGGCGCGGGAGCTTGAATGCAGGGGCATCATTTGTGCGTCCAGCGGAAACGCTGGCGCATCGACAGCTGCTTATGCCGCTCGTGCCGGCATGGACGCCATTATCGTTGTTCCGACCCGCACGCCTGAAGAAAAGCTGACCCAAATCGCGTCCTATGGCGCGCTTCTCGTAAAGGTGGACGGCCACTATAGCCATTCCTATGACGTTGCGATACGGCTGGCAGAGGAACAGGGGCTGTTCAACGTCACGACGACCTTCCTAAATCCTTATGGTGTTGATGCCCTCAAAGTTGTCGGCGAAGAACTCGCGGAGCAGCTTGGAGGTCGCGTGCCGGACTATGTGCTGGTGCCAACCGGAGCAGGTCCGCTGGTTAAGGGCGTTGTTCAAGGTTTCGCCGAACGACCGGGAGGGCGATTACCTAAAACGGTAGCTGTTCAGGCAGCCGGCTGCGCCCCGATTGTACGCGCTTTCGAAAGGGGCGAAGAGACGGTGACCGCTTGGGGTGAGCCGCAGACGATTGCGTCAGGTATTTCCGATCCATTGATCGGCTACGAGCGTGACGGGAGCTATACGCTTCGGCTTGTTCGGCAATCCGGCGGGCTCGCTGCGGCGGTCTCGGATGATGAGATTCGTGCAGCTATGTCGGACCTCGCGAGAATGGAGGGGCTTCTCGCAGAGCCGACTGGTGCAAGCTCTTTCGCTGCGGCTCGAAAACTCATCGAAACGGACCGAATTTCTCGGGATGCGATCGTCGTGTGCATGGTCACGGGCCACGGCTACAAGGACATGAAAGTTTTCCGCAGCTTGCCAATCCGCGTTAGCCATCTTCCTGCGGAGCCTGATGCAGCGCAACTTGCCAGTGTGTTGGAGGCACAGGCGGCTCGTCGGATTAAGCTGATGATCGTTTCTTGACGCTTAGGCTGCCGGCCTGCGCAGCAGATAGGCGCGCATGGGGCCCTTTCCGGTCAGCTGGACGGTGCCGCGAGATTCAAAGACGTACCGGTCGCGGAGCCGCTCGTAAACGGCCTCTGTCACGTTGATTTCGCCGGGAAGACCGTGGGATTCCATCCGGCTGGCGGTATTCACCGTGTCGCCCCAGACGTCGTAAATGAACCTGTGGGTTCCGATAATACCGGCGATGACGGGGCCGGTGTGGATGCCGATGCGCAGCTGAAGCGGAAGGCCCAGGAGCTCGCTCGTGTTACTGGAAACTTCCAGCATCTCGAGCGCCATCCGAGCGACATTTCCTACATGATCCGCCGAGCGGTCGGTCAATCCGCCAGCGACCATGTAGGCATCGCCGATCGTTTTTATTTTCTCCAGACCGAAATTGAGCGAAAGACGGTCGAAATCAGAAAAAAGCATATTCAGCAGCTTGATGAGCCGCGTCGCCGATAGCTGAGCCGAAAGACCGGTGAAGCCGACGAGATCTGCGAACAGAATGGTGGCATCCGGAATATGATCGGCAATGATCGTTTCGCCGAGATTGAGCCGTGCCACGATGGGCATCGGCAAGATATTGAGCAGGAGTGCCTCGGACTTTTCCTTTTCCGCCTGCAATTGCTTGATGAAAATTTGCTCCCGCTCACGCAAACGCTTTTTCTCGATGCTCGCATTGATGCGGGCACGGAGCAGAACCGGGTTGAAGGGCTTCGGCATATAATCTTCCGCGCCGGCTTCAATGCAGCGCACGACGCTGTCGATCTGATCCAACGCCGAGATCATGATGACGGGAATGTCGCGAAGCCTTGGATCGCGTTTGAGCCGCCCGAGCACCTCATAGCCGCTGATGCCGGGCATGATCAGATCGAGCAGGATGAGATCGAACGGATGGGTTTCGGCCAACCGCAACGCTTCAGCGCCATCGGCGGCCACGGTGACGACGTGGCCATCCCGCGTCAGCCGTCGCGAGAGCAAATCGCGGTTCGATTCATGGTCGTCGACGACTAGAATTCGGCACGAGCGAGTGGCCTCGCCGGTGTCCTGTTGCGCCGGCTTGGTGATAAGATCGATGGCATTACTTGCGGCCAGAAAATCCGGGCGGAGCGCTTGCGGTCTATCGCGGGGCTCCACCGCCAGAGCAGCCAAATCGTCAATTCGTCCGAGCAGCCTTTCCGCCTCGTGGAGCAGTTTCTGGAGGTCGCGTGCAAACGGCTCCGGCAGAGTTTCCTCGAGCAGCATCTCCCCATAGCCTTTGATGGCGTTAAGCGGTGTGCGGAGGTCGTGCCGCAGCCCGCTGCCTGTCGCTTGGGAATCTTGCGAGGCGCCATCGCCAAGAAAGGTGAGGTTATCGCCCTTGAGAACACGCGCCACCAATTGCTGGAGAGACGAGGCCGCGCGCTGCATCCGCGCGATATCTGAAACGAATGCGTCGAGGCCGTATTTCGGAGCATCTTCCGCCAGGAGCTCGACGTAGCCGACGATGGCGGCCACTGGCGCCTCGAAGTCCTGACGGATGTGGGCAAGGAGTATGGCTTCCGATTGACTATCTGGGGACTGGGGATGTGCTGGCGCCATTTGGATAACCCCAGGTATTGCCGCATTCAGGTTTGTCTGGCGGCTAAGAGAGTTTGGATTTTTTCGAGGAGCCTGGGCAACTCGATCGGCTTGGTATCGTAATCATCGCAGCCCGCTTCGAGGGCCTTTTCGCGATCTCCAGCCATCGCATGGGCGGTCAGTGCTATTACCGGAATTGAGCGGGTCGATTGGCTAGCTTTCACCCGCCGGGTTGCTTCCCAGCCGTCGATGACGGGCAGGCTCATGTCCATAAGAATGAGGTCCGGGTTCTCCGAAGTCGCCATACGGATGGCCTGCTCCCCGTCCTCCGCCATGATCACTTCGAATCCTTTCCGGACGAGCCGCCGTGAAAGCATGTCCCGATTTGCTTCGTTGTCTTCGACCAGAAGGATTTTGGGCATTGCGTTTCTCATCCCTCTCAAGGTTCTGCTGGTTCAGCCGAGCTCGTTTCCCGTTCTACTTTTTTGATGGCATTGCCAAGGCACTTGCGGATGGCAGCAACAAGCTCGTCGTTGGTACCGGAATGCTTTTTCAGGATTTTCTCTGTTGATCCGGTCAGAGTTTCGATTTCCTCCGGGCTCAACTCCTTCGCCGTGAGCACGACAATTGGAATGTTGCGCAATTCAGCGCGCTCCTGGACCTCTTTGAGAAACTCGAAACCATCCATTACGGGCATCATGAGATCCAGCAAAATGAGGTCGGGATGCGGATTACTCGCCAACCAGTGGAGGCCATCAACTCCATGGGCGGCTTCCACAACGTTCAGGCCGAGTTGCTGCAGAACCCGACGTGTTGAATCCCGGCTGGCCGGATCGTCTTCCACCAGCAGAACGGTCGACGTCGCACCGGAGGAAACATAGCGCCGCAACAGGGTCTTCAATGCGGCGCGATCGACCGGTTTTGTCATGAAGTCGGAAGCGCCGAGCGAAAAGGCCATTCCGCGTTCCTTGAGCACGGTCACCATGATGACGGGAATATCCCGCAATTCCGGATCGGCTTTGAGGGCTGAAAGCACAGACCAGCCGTCCATATGCGGCATCAGCACATCGAGTGTGATCGCCGCAGGGCGATGCGCTCGCGCCTCTTCGAGAGCCTCCCTGCCGGTTTGCGCTTTGATGACGTCGTACCCTTCCGAGGTTAGCGTTTTGCTCAGCAAGCGCAATGCTGCCGGATCGTCGTCGACGACGAGAATTTTGGCAGGGCCGTCCTTATGCTCCTCGCGCACGGACTGTTCAGTCGCGGCCTCGCTTGCGGTGGTGGCCTGATCCGGCAGCGAGATCGTGAATGTCGAACCTTTTCCGGCTTCGCTCCGGACGGTCACATCGCCACCCAGCATGAGGCAGAAATGCTTGGTGATGGCGAGTCCAAGGCCGGTGCCACCAAAGCGCTTTGTGGTCGTCGTATCGGCTTGGGTAAACGTCTGGAACAGCTTCTTCTGCTGTTCCGGAGTCATACCAATTCCTGTATCACGAACCTCGAAAAGCACATTGGAGCCGGATGGCGTTTCCTCCCGCCAGATGGTCAAAGTAATTTTCCCGTCGCTCGTAAATTTCGCGCTGTTGCTCAACAGGTTCAGCAGGCTCTGCTTGAGCTTTGTAAGGTCCGTCCGCATGTGGCCGATATTGGGCGGGCAAACGACCTGCAGCTTGTTGTTGTTCTTGGCCACCAAGGGACGGATGATCGACTGAAGCTCGCAAACGAGAGCCGAGATGTCGATGTCCTCGACATAAATGTCCATACGACCCGCCTCGATTTTGGACAGATCGAGGATGTCGTTGATGATGCCAAGCAGATGGCGGCCTGCCGCTTCAATACGTTCAATGTCGGGCAAGAGATCGTCGAGGCCGTTGTCGGCTGCATCCTCTTTCAGAATTTCGCTATATCCGATGATGGCATTGAGTGGCGTTCTGAGTTCATGGCTCATGTTTGCGAGGAAGGCACTCTTGGTGCGGCTGGCTTCGTTCGCCTGATCGCGGGCGACCTCCAGCCGCGCCACGAGATCCGCGAGTTCGAGCTCGCGATTTTTCAGGGTGCTAATATCGGCCCAGGTGGTCACGCGACCGCCTTCCTGCGTCCGGCGCGTGCCGACCCTCAGCCAAGTTCCATCTTCTAGCTGGATCTCCTCATCGCTTTCGCCGGCCCGGTGCAACGCGATCTGGCGCGCGATCCACGCTTCTGAATCATCGCTCGATTGGTGATCCCGAGCGCGCCGCTGGGCCAAGTCACGGACCAGTGCCTCGAAGCCGAGTCCGTGAACAAGCGGCGTTGCGAGCTTCAGAAACTCCTGGCAACGATCATTGAAGGCAATCAGCCGATCTTCCGGATCCCAAAGTGCGAAACCGTCTGAAATGCTCTGAATGGCGTCGCTCAAACGATTGCGCGCGATGTCGATTTCCTTCTTTGCTTCCACATAGCGCGTGACGTCCGTGTACATCGTCACGAAGCCGCCGCCCGGAACCGGGTTTCTTTGGATTTCGAGCACCCGGCCATCCGGCAACGTACGATGTCCCACGAACGGCTGATCCAGGGTCTTCATGCGATCACGCAGCATTTCGTCCGGATCGCCTGGACCAAGATCGCCCCGTTGGGTGAGGAAGCGAATGAAGCTTTCTGTCGTGGTGTTTTCGTTGATGACGTCCTCGGGCAAATCGAGTAGCTCGCGGAATTGCCGGTTCCACGCAAGAAGCCGGCCATTGCCATCGAACATGGAGACGCCCTGCGCCATGTGATCGAACGTGATTGTGAGAATGTGGTTTGCCGCGGTGACCTCGTCCCGGGCGATTTCCAGGCGCCTTAAAGCTTGCTCGCGCTCTTCCGAAAGGCGGTTGCGCTCGATAAGTCCGTCACGGAACATGGCGAGCGTGTGCGCCATCTGGCCGAGCTCATCGTCGCCACCACGCGGAATGTCGATATCTGTCCTGCCGCTCGTCAGAGCGCGCATCGCCTCGGTGAGCCCTGAAAGCGGGGTGACGATCGAACGAAGAATGAGAAACGTCAGCGCAAGAGCCAGCGCGCCGGCAGCGAGCACAATGGTCCACGATACCGCGACGGCTCCTGCCGCGCGGTGTCGCGCTATCTCGCTCGCAGCTGCTGCCTCCTGCCGCAACTTGGCAACGAGCCGCGCCAGGGCTTCATCGACAGCAGCAATGTGAACGCGGGCTTGTGATGAAAGCATGTTGCCGATGACACGCCGATCATCCGCATAGGCGTTGACGGCGTCGAGCGAGCGGCTCATGACCAGCTCGATTTCCCGGCGGATCGTACGGACCGCGTCGGGATCGTGAGGCTCGAGGTTGGTCAATTCGGCATCCAGCCGAGCCTTGGCTTCACGTGCGCGCTGTTCTGAGAGGTTGAGCAGGCTAACGGCCGCATCGGTCAGCCAATATTTCAAATCGCCAAAAGCCTTTTCGGCATCGCTGGCGTTGCGCAGATCTTCGACGTACTGGGCCTCGGCCACGAGCGCCTCGGCTCCAAGCCGCAGCTGTTGGTTCATATACATGTTTGTGCCGACAAGAGCTGCGATGAGCGCGGCCGACAGCAGGATGAGGCGATATCTGATCGGAAGGCCGGACAGACCCGGCCAGCCAGAATTTGAAGATCGTTGCCGGGGCGTCATTGGTTGTTACGGAACAAGGTGATGCTGATTACGCCCCCAAGATCGCCTTCGCTGGCTCCTTCTTTGGGATAGCCGGTGATGTCGATCTCGCCTTTTGGGCCTCCGTGGCATGTAAGGCAGGAGGCGGCATAGTATTCCGGCACCATCACGCGGAAGACGCTTTGAACGCCATTCTTCTGCGCTTCCGAATAAACCTGTCCGCGCGTCCAGTCCGGCGAAAGAAACTTGGTTTCGATGATTTGTTGCTCCCATTCGTCGGGCCGCGCTTTTCGGTTCCGCACGAGGGGAGGAGGAGCGGTGATCTTGATCTGCAGCTCCGTCGCGACCTTGTCCCTTAGCCGCTCCGTGACGAGGCGACCGAAAACGGCTGGTATGAATCCTTTGAAACCAAGGCCCTTTTCATTGATGAGGGTTTGGCTTTCGTCGACGACTTCCCTGATGGCGTCGAGCTCGGCACGCATCAGGCGGCCTTCGCGGGACTGAGGGTCGAAATCTCGCGGGTCGTGGCCGGTTGCCTTTCTGTACTGCTCAATGGTTTCTGCCAGCACGCGTTCACCGGTCAGTCCCTTGTCGCCGACTTCAGGGTCATTGATGAGGTTCTGATGGTTCGAAATGACGGTTCGCGCGGACTGGAGGAGCTTGGCCAGATCCAGAGCCAATTTCATTTCGGCCTGTTCGTCGTTTTGGGTTTGGCCTGGAACCGAGGTCGCGGCTGCGAATGAAAAAAACACTGCGCTAACGGCCAGGATGAGGATCACGCCACGGCCGGCATTCATCATTGAATTCACTGACCAAACTCCTCCACATCAAAACTCTTGGCCGGCCGTAAGAAATACGGAACGCCCATTTTGTTTGCACGGTTCGATCCACTTGCGGACCGAAAAGCGAGCGAGTGCCCGCCTGATGCGTCCGATATCGAAGCAGCGCGCACCGGAAAGTCGCCGGGAATTCTATCGCTCGCAAATGGTGGTTGCAATGAATTGCCGATGTCAAACCGATCGTGTCGCTTAATTTTCCAGGTACATAGGCGAGATCGCATAATGTTTAGCAAAGTCCATGCCATATGTGATTGAATCGATGAGTTCCGATATTCAATTGAAGCTGCCAGAGGGCTTATTGCTGACCAGTCGCTTGCTTGCTTAACCAAATTCGACCTAGGCCTCCGCTTCTGAAGTTCGCGGCGCAAATGGACGTGCGCTGCGCATCGGCGCATACAGGCGACGAATGGCCGTCCACGTACTTTTATGCTGCCGTTTGGTTCGTCAGCTATCGTCGTAAATTCCACCGGGCGTCGTAGGCGATCTTCAAACGCCAGTGGTCGGAGGAAGCCCAACCGTACTCCAGGCCTTTTCAAATCTTTGAGACTATGCCTTCTCCGCCTGGATCGGCTGCGTCGTTCGCCCTAGTCTAGCCCTAAACTTTCCGCCATCTCTTGTACATTGTGGCAGTTGCAACCCCTTCAACTGGTGGGTCGACAGACGATCGTCCGCGGGGGCTGTTGCCAAGCATGGTCATGCTGCGGCAGTGTGCTGCGGTGCAAGATCACCGCTGAAGCAATTTGTTGTCGGAGTTTGGGGCAGTAAGGGGGAAGCTACCGTGTCAGCCTTGTGTTTGCGCTGGACCATTCTCATCTCGTGCCTTGTGGCGATGATTATTCCGGCCGGGGCGCAGCAAGGCCAATCCGCCACCAAGGGGCGCGCGGCGGCGACGGCAGCGGCGGCGGCCGCCCCCTCCGACCTTGCCGAGCGGCTCAACGCCAACACGGTGACAATCGTCTCGGGGACGCCGGCCGGCACATACCTTACGGTCGCCTATGACATGGCCGCCGTTCTCGACAAGGACGACGAGCTCCGTGTGCTGGCGATAGCCGGAAAAGGCAGCCTCCAGAACGTTCGGGATATTCTGTACCTGCGCGGCGTGGACATGGGCATCGTCCAGTCTGACACACTCACGCACCTCAAGCAGACGGGCGAGCTGGGGCGTAACATCGGCCAACGGCTGGTCTACATCACCAAGCTCTATAATGAGGAGATGCACATCGTTGCTGGTCCTGGCATCAACAGCCTGGAAGACCTGAACGGCAAGACAGTCAATTTCAGCGATGCGGGGAGCGGCACGGAGCTTTCGACCCAGATCGTCTTCAATCTTTTGGGCATCAAGGCCAATAAGGTGAACATGGGGCAGGCGGATGCCCTGGTGAAGGTCAAGTCGGGCGAGATCGCGGCGACCGTGTTCATTGCCGGTCGGCCTGCTTCGGCGATCTCCAAGCTGCCGAAAGATCCGGACTATCGCATCCTTGAGATCCCCTTCACGCCGGAGCTGGAGGAGGCAAGCTATCTCCCGGCTACGCTGACCAGTGAGGACTATCCGAACCTGATTCCCGAGGGGCAGACCGTCGAGACCATTGCGGTGGGCGCGGTTCTTGCCGTCTATAACTGGCCTCCGAACACGGATCGTTATCGCCGCGTCGAGAACTTCATCAACGCGTTGTTCAGCAAATTCGAGGAGTTCCAGAAGCCGCCGCGCCATCCGAAGTGGCGGGAGGTCAATCTTGCCGCGAATCTCCGTGGCTGGCAGCGCTTTCCCGCGGCGCAGGAATGGCTCGACCGTGCGGCCGCGGAGAACCGGTCGCCCGCCATCAACATGGAGTATGCGCGGCAGCAGGCTGCGCGCGTTGCGCCGGGTGATGTCGCCGAACAAGAGCGCCTCTTCCGCCAGTTCCTGGAATGGGTAGAGCGCCAACGGCAGTAGTGCTGCTCGTCTCGCCCTGTTGGGCTCTTTCGGAGGGGTAGAGCAATGCCGGTACAAGCATTTGGATGGGTTATGCAACACTACCGGCAGGTGGCGATCGTGATCCTGGCTGGCATCGCGGCATCATTGGGCCTTGGCAACATCACGGCTGCCCAGGCGCAGGGTGAGGGCATTGCGATCAACGTCGCTGCTGTCATCTTGGCTGAGCCGGGGGTGGAAACGCCTTTCCCCATTCAGATCGCGACCGCCGGTGTCTTACCCAAAAACAGCTTCATCCGCATACGGGGATTGCCGGCGTCCGCAACGCTTTCGGAGGGGCATGTCGTGGCGCCGGGCTCCTGGGCCGTGCCTTTGTCGGCGCTTCCGTCGCTAAAGCTGGCCGCACCCATCACCGAAACAGGGCGGTCCGAGCTCACCATCGCCCTCGTAGGGATCGACGGAAAGGTGTGGGCCGAAACAAAGGCGTCTTTGGCCATCATTTCCGCAGCCGCGTTACCTGTCGAATCTCAGTCACCGCCCGCACAAACAAATGTGGCCGCCACGGGTCCAGCAGGCGCGCCGCCTCCAGGGCTCGAGGTTCCTAGCGCAGGAGTGCAGACGGTGCCCGGACCGCGCACGCTCACGCCCCTTTCGCCCAAGGATGGCGAGCGTGCGCGCAGGTTCGTCGAGCGTGGCAACCAGATGATGGAAGATGGGGACGTTGCTGGCGCGCGCCTGTTCTACAAGCGGGCTGCGGACATTGGATTGGCCGAAGGTGCCATCGCCCTTGCCGAAACCTACGACCCCAACGAGCTCCGGCGTTGGCCGGTGAGGGGGCTGGAGGGGAATATCGATCTGGCTCGCGAATGGTATGAGCGCGCCCGCGAGCTTGGTGCCCCGGAAGCAGAAGCCCGCCTCAGGCGACTGACGGCCCGCTAAACTTTCGCGAGCTTCTACAACTCTCCATGCCGCGCCCTTGAGCGCTGCGCCCGCCGATGCGGACGGCTGGCTGTCACCTACAATGGCCGATATAGTGTCATGTCATGCGGGGAATCTGAGACGCCCGCGTGAGGTGCCGCGTCATGTTCGCGGACGTCATTGGGCGGAACGCGGATGAGCGCCAAGGGCGAAAAATTCCAGATAAGCCTTCGGGAGCTGAGCGGCGCGCTTGGTGACCTTGGTACCCTGTTGCCGCTGACTCTCGGCGTGATTGCCGTTGCTGGATTGGCGCCAACGCCGATTTTTCTTGGGTTCGGCATCTTCTATGTGGCGACGGCTCTCTATTACCGCCTGCCGATTCCGGTGCAGCCGATGAAGGCTGTTGCCGCCGTGATGCTGACGACGGAAGTTACAGCCTCCGGACTGGCTGCAAGCGGCGTCATCATCGGCTTAATGCTGCTCTTGCTCGGGGTAACCGGGTGGATCAGCCGACTGGCGCGGCTGGTGCCACAGTCGGTTCTTGCCGGGCTGCAGCTGGGTTTGGGAATTGCCCTCGCGATTGTCAGCCTGGAACTGATGGCGACCGAGCCATTGGTCGGAGCGATCACTGCTGGCCTGCTGATCGTGCTGTTGTTCTTCCCGCGCTATCCGTCGGCACTCACCGCGCTTCTCGTTGCCGTGGTGCTGGGGTGGGCGATGGGCGCAACCAGGCTCGAGCTTGCGGCCGTATCAGCCACGATCTCCATCCCACCGTGGCCCAGTCTCCAGAATTTCGAGCAGGCTGTATCCGTGCTGGTGGTGCCCCAGCTGTCGTTGACGTTAACGAACGCCGTGCTGCTCACCGCCCTGATAGCGTCGGACTATTTCGGTGAGCGCGCGGCCCACGTGACGCCGGCCCGCCTGTCCATCACGAGCGGCCTGGCGAACCTCGTGCTGACACCGTTCGGGGCCTTGCCGATGTGTCACGGAGCTGGCGGATTGGCGGCGCACTACCGATTTGGTGCGCGCAGCGGAGCGGCACCGCTTTTTCTTGGTCTTCTTCTCATCGCCTTGGCTCTTTGGCCCGGAAACGCTGGCCTGATGACCCTTGCAGCAATTCCGGCAGCGGGTTTGGGTGCACTTCTCCTGATCGCTTCCGGTGAGCTGGCGCTGACGAAACGGCTCTTCGACTGCAAACCGTCCTGCTGGCCTGTGATTGCCACAACAGCTGCCGTTACTGTTTGGGCAGATCCATTTTGGGGATTGCTGGTAGGATCAGGTGCGGAGCTGGTGAGGCAGGTAATCGTCCGCGCTCTCACAAATGAGGCGAGGAGATAAGGTGTCTTAAGCGGGGTTCCGCGCTGTGGCCGCCCAAGTGGGCAGGCCCCGCGCGGCGGTTCAATGCACTTCCGTTGCTATCGGGAAAATTGCTTGGAGATCAATCGCTTAACTGCGACCTGGTAGCGGGGGGCGGACTTGAACCGCCGACCTAGGGATTATGAGACCCTCGCTCTAACCACCTGAGCTACCCCGCCGTCCGGGCGCGATATAAGAAGGGCGATCGGCTTCTGTCAAGCAAGCCCAAGCCGAAATTGGACGTGACCAAGCGTCCGAAATCATGTCCCAGAATTTGGGAGCCGTCGCGCCGGATCCCAAGTGCCTTAAACCAAGTGCCTCAAAGCTCTCAGGCCGCGTCGCGCTTCTTCAGCCGAAGCATCGTGAAGATGCCCATGGGCTTAAGAGCCCGCCGCTCGATGACCTTGAGGTCGTCGCACACAAGGACCTGACTGACGTCAAAAACAGGTCGCCACCCGAGCTGATCAGCAAAGGGTGCCATACGGCGTTCGACCCAGCCCCGAATGCCCTGATCCTGGCTAAAGTGATTGACGAGGATCACTTCACCGCCGGGTTTGCAGACGCGCGCCAGCTCCTTCATCACGCGCACCGGCTCCGGCACGACGGTCATGACGTACATCGCGACGACCGTGTCGAAGGATGCATCGCTGAACGTGAGGTGCCCGGCATCCATCTCGTACAGGCCGGTCACGTGGTCCAGACCTTCGTTGGCCACGCGGGCGCGCGCCTTTTCGAGCATGTCGGGGGAGAGGTCGATGCCGACAATCTCCAGGTGCCGCTTGTACAGCGGGAGAGACAGGCCCGTTCCAACGCCCACCTCGAGGACGCGGCCCGTGAACGTGTTGATCAGCTCGACGGCCTGCCTGCGACCCTCAGCGGCGATCCGCCCAAAGGTATGATCGTAAATCGGGGCCCATCGGCGATAAGCAGTGAGGACGGACGTCTCGTCCATGTCCGGCATGGACTTGGCCGCCAACGTTCCCCCCAACGGACCGCGGCTTTGTTTCCGAACTCGACCGCCAAACACTGTCCTCTCCCACTTGCTCGTCAATTGCCCTCAGTCCCCGTCAACCGGCCATACTGGCTACGGGGGATGCTGTCGACCAGCGCGATACGTCCTCACCCATGGAGGCACGTGTTCTTACGATCCATCCGCCGCCAAGAATGCGCGCGTTCGGAGCATCATCGGAATAAAAAACGCAAGCCTGGCCCGGCGCAACGCCGTGTTCACCACCAGGGAGATAAACGTAGGCGGTTCGATCCGCCTCGTTCAACTCGAGCACGGCTTCGACTGGAGAATGGGTCGAGCGGATCCTGGCACGAATATTGAGCCCGGACTTCGCGGCTTCAGCCTCATCAGGGCGGCCGAGCCAGTTCACATCCCGAAGCTCGATCACGCTGATCCGCAGGCACTCACGGGGCCCGACGATCACCTGTCGGCGCTCCGGATCAATCTTGACGACATAAAGGGGGCCTTGCCCGGCCAGCTTCAGGCCACGACGCTGGCCAATCGTGTAGTGCATCACGCCTTCGTGGCGCCCCAACACGCGGCCGTCAACGTGGACGATGTCTCCCGGTTCGGCGGCACCGGGGCGCAGCCGCTGGATGACGTCGGCGTACCGCCCCGAAGGTACGAAGCAGATGTCCTGACTATCCGGCTTGGAGGCGACGGGCAGAGAGAAGCTGCGGGCCAGCTCTCGCACCTCCGACTTGCGCATACCCCCAAGCGGGAACCACAGGCGGTTTAGCTGCTCGCGTGTTGTTGCGAAGAGGAAATAGCTCTGGTCTCTGTCCGGGTCCGCGGCACGACGCAGCTCTGGTCCGTAAGGCCCGTCGCAGCGCTGGATGTAGTGTCCGGTCGCCAGAACATCGGCACCAAGCTCCGTCGCGGTGTCCAGAAGATCGCGGAACTTGATCTTCTGATTGCAGGTCACGCAGGGAATAGGGGTCTCGCCGGCGAGATAGCTCTCGGCGAACGACGAGATTACGGACTCCTTGAACCGCTCTTCATAATCCAGGACGTAGTGCGGGATACCGATCGCTTCGGCCACCCGGCGGGCGTCATAAATATCCTGGCCGGCGCAGCAGCTTCCCCGCCGGCCAGTGGCGGCGCCGTGGTCATAGAGCTGCAGGGTGATGCCGATGACCTCATGGCCCTCGCGCTTCAGCAAAGCGGCAACGACCGAAGAGTCGACGCCGCCCGACATGGCAACGACAACTTTGCGGCGCGCGCTGCTTCCGTTGTTTACCTTCGAGGCTGCTGAAGCGTGGCCCGCTGTCATGCTGAAAATCGTTTCCAAACTCTATCTGCTGCCTGCAACACACGCGCGGGTAGCGATCATGGATGTCGGGCAGCTCGCCGCGGCAACATATGGCGCCGTTAGCCTGCCGAGGCAAGCTGTATGGTGAATGTGGCGCAATCCAGCCATACGGAGAGACTGCTCGAACGGTCCGTTAACCTTTTTCAACTGTAGATTCTACGTAAGCTTGCACCTCTTAGGTCGCTGCAACATAAAGATAAATGCCCGCGCCCATCTGCGTGGTATACTGTTAGAGAGTTTATTTACCCATCGGCTTAGAGCCTAATTAAGGTCCGTAGGTGCATAAATCTCGCGTGGTGTGACAAGTATTGCGTAGAGTGCCATGGCCGAGCAACAGTTCAGATCTCGGGTGCGTTATGTCATTGGACCGGACGGCAGTCCTTTGACGATTGCGGATCTTCCCCCAAAAGACACCAAGCGCTGGGTTATTCGCCGGAAGGCGGAGGTGGTCGCCGCTGTCCGCGGCGGGCTGCTGAGCCTGGAAGAAGCCTGCGAGCGGTACGCTCTCACCGTAGACGAATTCCTGAGTTGGCAGCGTTCGATTGACAAGCACGGGCTGCCGGGCCTCCGTGCGACGCGTATTCAGGATTATCGCGACTAAGCCGTGATCCAGCGGGAGCCTGCGAGCTCAGTGTGCAAGGCAAGTTCCACCGACAATCAGGTGACGAATTAGGTTGGGTGACTACAAGAGCAGTCAACCGTCTGACGATCCGTGCGGGCGGTCCCTCGGATTGTGACCGCGCCGAGGCCCTCTCTATTCCAGACAAACTTCTGCATCTGGGGGCGCCAAACCCGGTGTCGGGTATACAGGTGCAAGTCCTCCCGGCAATTCCTTTTTATGTGGCAGTGACTTGGGTCCTGTCCCTAATACTGGTTGGTGATGCAAGTGTCAGCAAACAGCCAGCCTGGCTAGAGCACCAGCAGCTTTCGGCTTAGACCTGCGACGGTCGGGGAGTGGCTGGACTGTCGCTCGACCGCATGTCTCAAATTAAAAGCGACCCAAGATCGAATGTTCGATCTCGGGTCAACTGACCAAAACGCGGTTATCGAAACGGCCGCGCCGCAATTCAGCGGCGAAGCGTAGCCGGTTGCTCGACCCTGCGCCCCAGATGCCGGGGGAAGGGACCTGTCTCGAGCTGAGCATCGGGAACAAGCCGTTCGAGCTCGGCGCATGCCTCGTCGCGCTCGCGCACCGCTTCCTCAAGTTTTGTGTGCAGATTGGCGATGGACGCACGCAGGTTGTCCCGCCGTTGTGCGGCCGCCTTCGCGAAAGTGGAGTAAGCGAAGTGGGACTTGTCGCGAATTCCGGTCCGCTCCTCCTCCGCCTGGATTTGACGGTCCAGTTCCTGCGCCATGTGCTCGAACTCGCGGATCATGTGTTCGATGTCCGCAACCTTGCGGCGCTTTTCCTCTGCGAGAAAGCGTTTCAGGCGGAGGCTGGTTTCACGAGATTTCATGTTCGATACCCCTGACATATTCGAACAAACTCTCTGGCAGCCTCTGTACAAGAAGCATGCCAAACGACACCTGCGGCTATCGCCGTTCTGTCCCTGTCGTGCCGGCTCCGACCCGTTCCCGTCCCCACGAGCGGCAGAGGGGATATAGCATTAACGTACAGACCACCGCTTAAGTTGCGGTAAAGTCACGACAGTTCACGGATGAGTCCAAAAAGCCAACGAAGGCCATCAATCGGTCGCCAGACTCTAGGGCAAGCGAACGAATTCTGTTAATTGTTGATTCGGCACTGGCCATGCGAACCGCACCTGAGTGGGGGCCCGGGTAAGGGCGCGTGGTTAGCCGGCGCACTGTTCCCTCCTCGTAAATTGTCAACATCCGAGACCTGCATGTGCGGAGACCAACCCGGTTTCCGTTACGGGAGAGTTGCTGTCAGTGTCAGTCCTGACCCGAGGAGACGAGCGACGCCCAAGTTGTTCCGCAAGTTCTGTAGCAGTAATCTTGAGACGATTAGCCTTTGTTAACCTCTCAAGAGTAAAATCTAGGCGATTAAAAGGCAGATTTCGACTGCGTGCTCTTCAGACGGGGGCAGCGGGCTGGGAGTAATCCTGGCTCTTGAAGAGAGGATTGGCATGAGAGTCCTTCTGATCGAAGACGACAGCGCAACCGCGCAGAGCATAGAGTTGATGCTCCAGTCGGAAGGCTTCAACGTCTACACGACTGATTTGGGCGAAGAGGGCGTAGATCTTGGCAAGCTTTATGATTATGACATCATATTGCTTGACCTGAACCTCCCGGACATGAGCGGCTACGAAGTCTTGAAAACCCTTCGGGTCAGCAAGGTTTCGACGCCGATCCTTATCCTCTCAGGCTTGGCGGGCATCGACGACAAGGTTCGTGGTCTCGGGTTCGGGGCCGACGATTATATGACCAAGCCCTTCCACAAGGATGAGTTGATTGCCCGCATCCATGCGATCGTGCGCCGGTCGAAGGGCCACGCGCAATCGATCATCCAGACCGGCGAGCTCACGGTCAATCTCGATACAAAGACGGTCGAGGTCAACGGCCAGCGCGTGCATCTGACCGGCAAGGAATATCAGATGCTCGAGCTGCTTTCACTCCGCAAAGGCACGACACTCACCAAGGAGATGTTCCTAAACCATCTCTACGGCGGGATGGACGAGCCCGAGCTCAAGATCATCGACGTCTTCATCTGCAAGCTGCGTAAGAAGCTTCAGGCAGCGACCGGCGGCCGTCATTACATCGAGACGGTTTGGGGGCGGGGATACGTGCTTCGCGATCCCGATGAGAAGCCTGCCGACAAGCATGCGGCTGCTTGATTGATTTGAGCGATTTGCTTGGCAGTTGAGGGGGCTTGGGCCCCCTAAGCTGTTTTCCAGGGTAGACATTGCCTCGCGGTCGTCTATGCATGCGGTGAACCCGAGCGACAAACCGCGAGCGAGCCATGGCAGCAGAGCCGCAAACTCAGCCAACCTCTTCCAGCGCCCTAAAGGCGGCCATTGTTCCCGTTACGCCTTTTCAGCAGAACTGCACGCTCATTTGGGACGAGACGACCAAAGCTGGCGCCGTCGTTGACCCCGGCGGCGATCTCGAAAGGGTCCGGCGCGCCATTGCCGAGGTCGGAATGACGGTCGAGAAGATCCTGCTGACGCATGGCCATATCGATCATGCGGGCGGCGCGGCGGAGTTGCGCGAGGTACTTGGCGTTCCGATCGAGGGGCCCCATGAGGCGGATCGGTTTCTTCTAGAAGGTTTGGAGGAGCAGGGCCGTGCCTACGGCATTCCGGCGAGGGCGGTTACGCCCGATCGCTGGTTGAACGAAGGGGACCCCGTCGAGGTGGCTGGCCACCATTTCGACGTCTTCCATTGCCCCGGCCATTCACCAGGTTCCATTGTTCTCTACAACTCGAAACAGCGTTTCGCGCTGGTTGGTGACGTGTTGTTCCGTGGCTCGATCGGTCGCACGGATTTTCCCTACGGCGATCACGATGCGTTGATTTCCGCGATCAAGACGAAGCTGCTGCCGCTCGGCGACGATATCGTGTTCATCTGCGGTCACGGGCCCACGAGCAGCATCGGCGTCGAGCGGCGCACGAACCCGTTCATAGTCTAGGCGAGAAGGGAGAGGGTCAGAAGCTCCGCTCCCAGCGCAGGCAGCCCAGTAGTCCGCATTCGGTGTCGATGGCGTCGCGGCCAGCTCCGCGATTTTCCCAGAAGTCGACCGTTTCCACACGGAGCGTCTCGGAGCAGCTCCGCCGACATTGAATCCACGTGCCGCCCGGCATGCGCACTTCGTAACCCGTCGGTGTCCGGCGTACCGGCCCGGAAACCGTTCCGTGCCCGAAACGACTTTCGGCCACGACATAGCCTTCTATCGGGCCGTAAGCGCCAGCGTGCCGCTTCCATTTTGCTGGCCCGCCGGCGAAGGCCGAGCCTATTGACAGGCATGTGACGCCAATCGCGGCCAAGAAAAACGACTTTGGTAACGCCATACCGGCTTCCCCTTTGGTCAAAACCATGACATCTGTCATGGCCGTTATACCATTTTCGGGTTAGCGGATCGTTCCGATCTGGCCAAGTTATTCAGTTTGCCGGCTGTCGTTTTCGGTTGGGATGTGTTCTTTAGAAGACGTTTTGTGGGAGGGGGTGCCTGAAATGTCTCCAACCCCGATTTGGAGTTCGGCGTTAGACTTTACTTACAAAGTGCTTGAAGCCCGTAGCGGGCCTGAGGTTCAGGACCTGCTCTTGGCCTTTGCACGTAGCTGGGGTTTTGAATACCTCGTTGTTTGCGATCTCCCAACGCCCGGCCAGTCCTTCAAAGTTGACGTTTGCAACTGGCCGGAAGACTTCCTGGAGGAGTGTGCACGCGATCTTTTTCGCTACGATCCGCTGCTAAGGCATGCTGCGCAAACCACCGAGCCATTCTCGTGGTCAGAGGTCGAATGGGATCGCAGCAGGGGATCTCCTGAACAGCGCGTGATGGACCTGGCGGCCTCTTACGGCCTCAAGGATGGTTTCGTTGTGCCAGTAGTCGGTCTCGACGGCGAGCAAAGCTTGATTGGTCTCGCCGGCGATCGCGCAAAGTTGTTGGATCAGGAGCGACGAGCGCTACACCTGGTGTGCCTCTATGCGCATCATGCCATTAAAGCAGTTAGAAAGCCTTCCAAGCATCGCATCCAAAAAGGTGCCCTTCAAGACTGCCTCGCCTACGCTTTTGTTGGACTGGACACGGATGCGATAACCGAGCGCACATCGTTGTCGGCCGGTGAAGTGCGCGCAGCCTGGAAAAGGGCTCAAGATGATCTGGGCGTAAGAGATCCTATGGGGGCGGCAGTCAAGGCCGCGGTGTTGGGAGCGATCAACCCTTGAAGCGTCGTGCGCTCAGGAAGGCCATCCCGGCTTGGCCGAGCCAGGCGGGATCCAATCAACGTATACGCGTTGCACGTGGCATATCGTATCCCAAGGGATGCAGTAGCGGATCGCCACTTGCGGTGACGCAGCCGGATTTTCTCGTGCACGTCGTCACCGCGGAAAACCGTCACTTCTACGAACGCGAACTCGAAGAGAGTTTCCGGCTGCGCCATCGCGTCTATGCGATGGAATATGGCTGGGGGGCGTTCCGTCGACCTGATGGTCGCGAAACCGACCGGTACGATTGCTCCGAAGCCATCTATCTTCTGGCATTGGAGGAGGGGACCGGGCGATTGATTGGTGGCGCGCGCCTGGTGCCTACCATTGAGGGGCCGACCTTGAGCGGGCTAAGAGGGCTGACGACCTTCTCGGTGCCCCGCTCGCCGTTCATCTATCACCTTTCTCGTATCGTCGTGGTGCCGGAACGGCGTGAATACCCGGGCCTCAACCTCGTAGCCTCGGCCCTTCTATGTGCAGCGCAGGAGTATTGCCTGGCCGAGGACATCGAGCAGCTTACATTGCTCATCCGCACGTCCCAGCTACCTCAGTACCTGGCGCTTGGATGGAACCCGCAGCCGCTTGGCTTGCCCGTAAGCCTGTGGGGGGCGTCCCTCATCCCCATAATCGTTGACGTGTCGGAGGCGGCGCTCAACACCACCAGGACGAAGCGATCCATTCGGGGCTCAGTGCTCGTTCGGAGGGGCATCACGCTTCCCGCCGTCAAAGTTCGGTCCGTGGGTCGCCTGAACTGAAAGGTTGACCCTATGCAATTCAATGAGAGTCGCTACGATGGCACCCGGATTCTGGGTCTGCCAAGGAGGACACATAAGGCATGACAGGTACAGGAAAAGTAGCCCTCGTGACTGGCGCCGGCAGCGGTATTGGGCGCGCTTCAGCGCTTGCGTTGCAGCGTAACGGCTATCACGTGGTTCTGGCGGGGCGGCGGAAAGAGGAGCTCGAAAATACCGCGAGCATGGCGAAGGAGGGCGGGGGGCGTATGCTCGTCGTGCCTACGGACGTCAGCGACGCAAATTCGGTGAAGGCGCTGTTCGCAAAGACGGTCGAAACGTTCGGGCGGCTAGACGTCCTCTTCAATAACGCCGGCATGGGAGCGCCAGCCGTACCCATGGAGGACCTGCCGCTGGAAACCTGGCAGAAGGTCGTGGACGTCAACCTGACCGGCTCGTTCCTGTGTGCGCAGGAAGCGATCCGGATCATGAAGTCTCAGACGCCCAAGGGCGGCCGGATCATCAACAATGGCTCGATCTCGGCGCACGCGCCGCGTCCCAACTCCGTTGCCTATACGGCCACGAAGCATGCGATCACTGGTCTGACGAAATCGATTTCGCTGGATGGTCGTGCGCACGACATCGCGTGCTCGCAGATCGACATTGGCAATGCCGATACGCCGATGGGTGGCCGGATGAAGTTCGGTGTGCCGCAGGCGAATGGCACCGTCGCGCCCGAGCCGGTGATGGACGTCGAGCATGTCGCGGATGCCATCGTCTTCATCGCCAACCTGCCGCTCGATGCGAACGTGCAGTTCATGACCATTATGGCGACGAAGATGCCCTTCGTGGGCCGTGGCTGAAGCAGGTAAAAGAAGCAAACGGATGCGCGCACGGGGCGCGCATCCACTCCGACGTCTGAGGGAAGAAATACAGCGCCGAGCCCGAACCCATCCGGCCGTTCCATCCAAACGAAAGCGTTCAGCTCAGCTACGCGACAAGGCGATCGTCACGCCTTTCAGGTTGGATCCCTCCGTCGAAATCGAAACGGCTTGACGCGAGCCTTCCGTGGAGACGGACATGGATGCCGTCAGACCGCCGCCGACGATATCCATGTTGATCTTGCCAGCTGAGGCCCTGCCGGTCACTTCCCCGGAGGCGTTGAAGGTCCGCTCTTCCCAACGGCCAGTCAGGCGACCGTTCTGATTGATCAGACTGGCACGGATCTCGATCTTGTAGCTTGCAGAGGCGCAACGGATAGCAAGACCGAGCTCTGCACCCGCGCTCTTAGGATTGTAATAGGCGCGGCAGGTAATCTTTTCGGATTTGCCATCCGAAAAACGCACGCTCCCTCGACCGCTCCAGCTCCCGTCGAGCTCAGAGAACAGGCTACCGGCCGATTGAGCGTGGGCTCCCCCCACCGCAATGAGAGCCACGAAGCCGATGGCCATGGCAAGACGGGAGAAAAGCGGACGCGGCATCACAGCGGGATCCTCCTGCTGCTGACGTTGCGAATAATTCGAATCTATTTTGGAGGCCGGATTGCGCCGGAGCAAGTCGTGACTGTCCCAATCTAGCAACAGAAGCTTGAAAAACTGTAAGCGCAACTCCGACAACTCGGAACAAGAATTTCGGCAAAACAAAAACGCCGCTGGTTATCCAGCGGCGTCCAAATAGTTCGCAGATCTTGCGTGCGCCTTAGGCGAGCGCGATTTGGCCGGCCTGCTTGCCGCGGCCGCGGCGATCCTCCTCGAGGACGAAGCTGACGCGATCGCCTTCGTTCAACGAACGAATGCCCGCGCGCTCCAGAGCGGTCGCATGTACGAATACGTCGTTTCCGCCTTGCTCTGGTGTAATGAAGCCGTAGCCTTTGGCCGTGTTGAAAAATTTCACGGTGCCTGTCAGTCGCATAGGGTAGTACCTTCTTCCCGTTCAAACGCGTGCAGCAAGCCAGTCATTGGGTCCCACGCTACAGACCCAGAGATCTCAGATTGTCGGGAAAGAAACGGCCGGTGAGGGTCGCGCAGCTATCCGATATCTTGAGGGCGCACGCCACAGCAGCGGGCACCGGCAAAGCTCATATGACGTGTCGGCGGGGTAAAAGCAAGGACGAAATGAGATTTGCCGCAGTGGCTGGTTCGATTTCATCACGCCTGCGATTCCCCTTATGCGCGTCGCTGTGAAAAAAGTGCCCGGAAGAAGGGATCATCAAACCGGGCACTCTGTCCGCCAAAATGCGCATACGACGCGCACTTGTCAGCGAGGTTTACAACTCGTGAACGTTCCAATGGTTCCTCATGCGTTCACGTTTTTTCACGCGGCCTTACGTCGGTCGTGATGCCGGCCTTCCTTTATTTCCTCGATGATCTTCGCGACAAAGGGCTCGAGGTCTCCCGGATTTCGGCTTGTGATCAATCCGTTATCCACCACAACTGGCTCATCGCGCCAGTTCGCGCCAGCGTTGATCATGTCCGTTTTGATCGACTTGTAAGACGTTGCGTTCGCGCCTTTCACAACGCCGGCCTCAATCAGCAGCCATGGCCCATGGCAGATAGCGGCGAGCGGCTTGCCCGTTTCATAGAACTTCCTGACCAGCTGAACCGCTTTCTCATTTGTCCGCAGGAGATCAGGATTGATCTGTCCACCGGGAATGACCAGGGCGTGATATTGCTCTGGGTCGATATCCTCGAGATCTTTGTCGACCGGGATCTCCTGGCCCCAGTCCTTCATATCCCAACCGCGGATCACGTTGGGGCGCTGACGGTTCTTGGGCG
>PKEY01000067.1 GCA_002919265.1 Hyphomicrobiaceae bacterium
TAAGCTCCAATATTCTCTGAGCCCTGGTCGGCGCACTGTCAAGATAAATGAACGGTGAACCATGATTCATTTTTGTTGACCATGAGGCGTCTCCGCGCTAATGGTCGAAGCGAGGCGGAAAAATGTTTGACAAGAAGGCCCAGGTACCGAACGGCAAGCCGCAGGAGGCCAATTCAGGCCGGCGAACACGCGCGGACCGGGCCCTCGAAACACGTCGCAAGCTAATTGATGCGGCTGCGAAGGTCGTTGGGGATGAGGGTTATGCCAACGCATCCGTGGCAAAAATTACGGCGCGGGCCGAAATCGCGCAGGGCACCTTCTACAATTATTTCGCATCGCAACAAGATCTTTTCGATCATCTCCTGCCGGAGCTTGGCCGGGAGGTCCTTGATTTTATCCGGGCGCGCCTAGCTGGTGAAACAGATAGCTTGCGCCGCGAAGAAATTGGCTTTCGCGCCTATTTCGATTTTTTGGCCCAGCGGCCCGAGTTTTATCGAATCCTCAATGAGGCCGAGACTTTTGCGCCTAAAGCCTTCCATGATCACATGCGGAACATGGTTGAAGGCTATATGCGAGCACTGACGCGTAGCCAGGCAAAAGGGGAGTTAACAGGTTTCGAGCCGCGGGAACTCGAGGTTATCGTGTATATCCTGCTCGCCGCGCGCAACTACCTAAGCTACCGTTTTTCAATACGAGGTGGGCGGGCGCGACGCCTGCCGCCCTGGGTCGACCGTGCCTATATGAAATTCATAAGCGGGGGAATGCTCTATGGTGGCATTACAGCCGAACCCGCTTCTCGACGTCGTCGAGCAACGTCAGTCAATTCTTCTGTAGTCGGAGCGCGAACGGCTGACATTCGGGTGGAAGTAGGGCCTTCCGACGAGGCAATCCTGACGGCTCGATTGACCGCCGACGACCATGACGAGTGCGGTAACATCCGCCGGTCCGTGCTCCTTGATCTGATAGAGCGTGCTGCAAGCACGGCTGCCGGCAGTTATGCCCGTGGGCCGTTGACGTTGCAAAGCCTGTCAACCAGCTTCCCCGCCCCCACCTCCTCGGACATGCTCGTTGCAATAGCTAGAGTAGCGCCGGCCAGTAGCATCATTCATGCCTCGGTCAGTGTTCACGAGGAGACACGGACCGGCTCTACCATTGCCCAGGGTCAGGCAGTTTATTCGTTGAGCTCGGATGATGAGCGAAAATAATCCAACGCTTCGTTTAGAGGTGGATAATCCTATTCAACCACTGTTGTTTCAGCCGATCACCTTTCGTGGCCTGGCGCTCCGCAACCGCGTGGTGGTATCACCAATGGCTATGTACAGCGCCAACGAAGGGCAAATTGGGGATTTTCACCTCGTACATTTGGGTCGATTTGCGCTGGGCGGGGCGGGCCTCGTCTTCATGGAGGCGACTGCGGTCAATGCTGCGGGTCGCATTACATCGGGATGTGCAGGCCTCTGGGACGGTCCTCAGGTCGACGCGCTGCGGCGGATCACGAGCTTTCTGCATGCACACGGCGCGGCCGCAGGCATTCAACTCGTACATTCAGGGTTCAAAGGTTCAAGTCAAAAACCTTGGGAAGGCGGCGGGCCGCTTGCGAAAGGTGCCTGGCAGACGGTGTCTCCATCCGAAGAACCGTTCGACAATGGGTGGCCGGCACCCCACGCTTTGGATGAGGAGGAGATCCAACTTCTCATCGAAGATTTTCGCACCGCTGCGCAGCGCGCAGCGTGGGCTGGTTTCGATGTCATTGAACTTCATTGCGCGCACGGCTATCTCCTTCATGCGTTTCTTTCGCCTTTGTCAAACCGGCGTACTGATCAGTACGGCGGCTCACTAGAAAATCGGATGCGCTTTCCCCTCGAGGTCGCCCAAGCGATTCGGGAAGTCTGGCCCAAGGATCAGCCTGTATTCGTTCGGATTTCCGCTGTCGACGGCGTCAATATTGGTTGGAGCATTGAAGACTCAGTCACTTTCGCTCAGAAACTGAAAGTAATCGGGATTGACGCCATTGATTGTTCGAGTGGCGGCTTGCGCATCGATCGAAGTCGACAGGTGCCGGCTCGTAGTCCCGGTTTTCAAGTTCCCTATGCGGCACGCATCCGTCGTGATGCCGACATTCCGGTTATCGCCGTTGGATTGATACGGGATGCAAATCAAGCGGAAACCATTTTGACGGAAGGACACGCTGATCTCGTCGCGCTAGCGAGGGAAATGTTGTTCAACCCAAACTGGGCTGCTCAGGCTGCGGTTGAGTTAATGGGACATTCCGGCTGGGAACTTTGGCCTCAACAGTTCCGCTATTGGCTTCAACGTCGAACACGCCAGCTAGCGAAGAACTGAACCTGTCTTGGGGAGGAAACAAATGTATAAGATTGCCTTGCTGTATAAGCGCCGCCTCCCGCTTCCTGTTGAGACCTTTCAGCAACGTTGGCTTAGTGAACATTCAGTCCGAATATGCAAAGTCCCCGGATTGCTGAAATACGTACAATCGCACGCCCTCCCGCAGGGCTACAGGAAAGGTGAGCTACTCTTTGACGGCATCGAGGAGCTTTGGTTCGCGGACGAGGAGGCTGGTCGTCGCGCTCAGACCTCCGAAGAGTGGGCTGCGGTTGCGAAGGCCGGTGATGACCTCTTTGACACTGAGCGGACTGTCATACTTCCTATTGAACTTCATGTTATCAAGGATGGCCCGATCCCAAAAGATGGCGTCAAGAACATCGAGTTCGTGACTCGGCGCCCTGGATTGGATCTCGCAGAATTTCGTCGATACTGGCGAGAGATCCACGGTCCTCTCGCCTCGAGAATTCCTACCATCTGCCGTTACGAGCAAAATCACACTGCTCTCAGCGCCTACGTCGGGGGTAGCCGGCCAGCCTACGATGGCTTGGCCATCACATGGTTCGAGTCGACCGGGGCGATGAAGGAAGGCGCTAAGACGCGCGAGTATGCAGAAACACGCGCTGATGAAGCGGCATTCTTGCCGGACGGTCACCTGCCCATCATTATTACACGGGAGCACACAATTATCGGGGCGAGCTTTCCCTGAATCGTGACTCACAAATCACCTTGACGATTCCCGCGGGCCTAGCGCAGAGTCTCAACGCAGAAAAACGTTGTCCCTGATAAGGCCGGGCTGGAAACCCTAGGAGGATTACTGAAATGTCTCGCAAAAAAATTTATGTCGATCGTCGGACAGTATTGAAAGGAGCCGCAACCGGCGCTGCGGCGACCCTTTTTGCGCCGAATATTGTAACCGCTCAGTCCAAAAAAATTCGTATCGGCATGCCCACGATCCTATCGGGGCGTGTCGCTCAACTCGGCACCTCATCCCGCAACGCGGTGATGATGGAAGTGGAAAAAATCAACGCCGCAGGCGGGCTCGTCGGTCGTGAAGTTGAAATGGTTATTCGCGACTCAAAAGGCCAGCCCCAGGAGGCCGCCCGCGTAGCGCGCGAGCTCGTGAATAGCGATGGCTGCGAAATTTTATATGACGCCGAAGCTTCATCGGGAGGCTTTGCTGTTCACGAAGTAGCAAAAGATCTCGGTGTTCTGTGCATCCACACGAACTCGGAGACATCATCTTTGACCGCGGATCCCAAAATACGCATCCCAAATGCGTTCCGCGTGTGCAGGCAAGGCATCCATGACTCAATTGCCGGCGGCGCTTATGCCGCGGAAATCGCTAAAGCGAAAAATTTGCGGAATTGGGCGACATGCTCGCCGGATTATGCCTACGGCCGGGATTCGACCCAAACATTCATGGAGTATTTGAAACACTTTTATCCGGAAGCCGAATTAAAGACTGAAGCATGGCCAAAGCTGTTCCAGCCCGATTACACTGAGGTCATCACGAAGGTAATTCAAGCACGCCCGCAAGCGCTTTACACCTGTCTCTGGGGTGGCGATCTGACATCGTGGATCGACCAGGGCAACATTTATGGCATGTTCAGTCAGATCCAGGTCTTTGCAGTTAACATGGCGGACTATACGGCACTGACCACTGTCAAGAACCTGCCTCAAGGAATTCATTCGGGTAACCGCTACATCAAGACGTTCCCGAATACACCGCAGAACGCCGCATGGGCTGACGAGTATCGATCCCGCTATGGAGAGTATCCAACCAACTGGTCCTGGCAAAATGCAGTCGGGATTCATTTCCTTGCAGCGGCTGCAAAAAAGGCTAATTCTGTCGACGGCACGAAGCTTGAAGAAGTTCTGCGTGGCCTGACGATCGAATCGCCCTTCGGTACCGACGGAACGGTTACCATCCGGGCAGAAGATCAAACGATCGTAAACTACGCCATTGGATGGGGCACCACAATACCGCAAGAACCTTACGTGCCAGAAGTGAAGGCCATTTCCTGGGAAACAATCTTCGAGCTCGAAACCGAGTGGAAGAAGAGGAATAACTATCTGTGACCGGGCCTCGCTCTTCCGTGGGGTGCGGAGTACCTGCACTCCACGGAAGACGCGTCTACTTCTCTCCGAGGTGCAACTTGGATCTCGCTGCGCTAACTGACTGCTTCTCGTCGGCCTCCTGTATCGTCACACAGACGACCAGCGGGCTTATCATCGGGCTGCTACTGTTCTTAGTCGCCGCAGGATTGACTCTCATATTCGGCGTGCTGAAGGTGGTGAACTTCACGCACGGTTCATTCTATATGTTGGGCGCTTACTTCGCCTACACCGTTAATAATTTGACGAATAGCTACGCGCTGGCCGTCCTCGCAGCAGCCATCGGGGTCGGACTGTTCGCGCTTTTCTTCGAGCGCTTCTTCATCAGCAGAGTTTATGGCGCCAACGTCTTGATGCAATTGTTGGTATGTTATGCGTTCATTCTAATCCTGGATGACGCAGTAAAGATTATCTGGGGCCCAGAGTTTAAATCGATGGGCATGCCCGACATCTTTCAGGCGCCGCCGTTTTTTGTCGCTGGTGGAATTATACCAGTTTTCTATCTCTTTCTGATTATCGTCACACTTTTCATTGCAGTTGGCCTTTGGCTGATCATTGCATACACACGCTTCGGAACGATCGTCAGGGCTGCAGCTGTCAATCCCAGCATGGTCAGCGCCCTCGGCATCAATACGGGTCTCATCTATGCTGCTGTCTTCGCCATTGGTGGGATGCTTGCTGGGCTCGCCGGCGGACTTGCGGTACCTGTCCGCTCGCTCACAGCAGGGATGGGCTTCTCCATCTTGATCGAGTCTTTCATCGTAACCGTGATTGGGGGAATGGGGTCCATTGCAGGCGCGCTCATTGGTTCAATTCTTATCGGATTGGTGCGAGCGTTTGGCTCCATAGGATTTCCCTTGTTCGTAGAGGGTCTGATGTTTGCGCTAATGGCAATCATCCTCATCCTCAAACCCAGCGGCTTGCTTGGCAAGGAGGGCTGATTTTATGGCGCCCAAGCAAACGACCCTGTCGCGGGATTTGTTGATAGCCGGCGTGGCCCTCCTCGTGCTTCTAATATTGCCTGTGCTGTGGCCGAGCAAAGCGCTGTCTGATCTGATCATTCGAGTTTCGGCGTTTTCACTTTTCGCGACATCTCTCAATCTGCTCGTCGGCTACACCGGAATGGTGTCCTTTGGCCACGGCATGTTTTTCGGTTTCGGCGCTTACTGCTTTGGGCTGTCGATGCAGCGATTAGGCGTCTCAATCCCGACAGCGCTTCTTCTAACTATTGCGCTAACCGCTGTTCTCGCTGCGGTGGTAGGCGCCATCAGCATCCGGCTGAAGGAGATCTACTTTGCCTTTATTACCCTTGCCTTTCAGATGCTTCTCCACAGCCTTATCATTGCCTGGGTGCCCTTGACTGGAGGAGATCAAGGGCTGATGGGGGGCATCCCGCGCCCAGAGTTTTTGGGCATCGACTTCGGGCTCGAGTCAAATCGCTATGCTTTTAGCGTCATACTGATGATCGTTGGGCTCTTGGCGCTAAGGCATGTGGCAGAGTCGCCCTTCGGTTATACCTTACGCATGATCCGGGACAACCCAGAACGTGCGAGCTTCTTGGGCGTCAACGTTTTTAGGACGAAACTTACAGCTTTTATCATCGCTGGGATATTTGGCGCCGTCGGCGGCGTGATCATGGCGATGTTCGTTTCGGGTGCCTATCCTGAGTTTGCGAACTGGACAATGTCTGGCGAAGGCATCTTCATGGTGATGCTTGGTGGGATAAGCACGTTTCTGGGGCCGACAGTTGGTGCTGTCATTCTCTCACTGCTTAATGACCTGATTACGCGGCGCACAGAACATCACGGCATCTTCCTCGGTGTGATCATCCTCGTATTTGCGCTAGGGCTACGGAAAGGCGTAACAGACTTTATCGCCGATTGGTTTCAGGCACGACGCGAGTCTGCAGGGGCGCAGCTGAAAGGAGGTCGGCAATGACTTCACCAGCACAACACGGGGTAGCGGTCGTGACGGGTGGCGCCAGTGGTATTGGGGCGGCATGCTGTCGGGTTCTGGCTACGCGTGGCTGGCGGGTGGCCGTTCTTGATCGGGATGTAGATCGCGCTCATCAAGTTGCTAACGAGGTTGGCGGCAAGGCATGGATCGCCGACGTAGGAGATGAGGCAACTCTCGAGAAAGCAGCTGCCGAAATCGAAGGGAACTTCGGTGAGGTGGAGGTGCTGGTAAATAGCGCCGGTATTATCCAGCAACCGAAAAGACCGACCGAGCTATCAATGGAAGCCTACGATCAGATCGTGAAGATCGATCAACGTGGAACATACCTTGCTTCCGTTGTATTCGCGCGGCGGATGCTTCCACGCCGGCGGGGTGCAATCATCAACATCGCGTCCATTGCCGGGATGCGACCGCTTCCATTACATGCCTACTCGCCTGCAAAAGCGGCCGTTATTTCGATGACGGGGTGTCTTGCAGCCGAGTGGGGCCCGAACGGCATCCGCGTCAATGCTGTTTCTCCGGGATACACGCGCACTCCGGCCCTGCAGGAAGCAATCAATAGAGGCGAGCGTGATGTTTCCTTGTTGGAGCAAAATTCGGCGTTGGGACGACTTGTCGAGCCCGACGAAATCGCTCGAGTCGTCGCTTTTCTAGCAAGCCCAGAGGCTTCGGCAATTACAGGCGCGAATATTCCTGTCGATTGCGGTTGGCTCGCCGCAGCTCCTTGGGGCACTTACGGGGGACTTCGGTCCTACGAGGAGTAACGCCGATGCTCGAAGTCAGCAGCTTGCGGAAGTCGTTCGGCGGCGTCGTAGCGATCTCCGATGTTTCTTTATCCTTTCCCACAGCTTCGCTTACCGCCATTATTGGTCCGAATGGCGCGGGGAAAAGCACGTTTTTCAACCTGATCAGCGGTGGCCTCCGACCGGATTCAGGCAGCGTGCGACTTAATGGTGTAGAGCTCGTCGGTCGCTCCCGAAGCGATATCATCGACGCAGGTATAGGACGGGCATTTCAAGTCGCGCAGATTTTTCCAACATTTACTGTCGAGCAAAGTTTGCTGGGCGCTATCACTGCACATCAAAAACGTGCCCAAAATATCCAGCGCAGGTTTCCGCTTTCGGAGATGCGCGATCGCGCGCTGGAGGTGGCTGAAATGCTCGGGCTTATCGACAAGCTCGGCGTGACAGCGTCTAATCTCTCCCACGGCGATCAAAAGCTTCTCGATATCGCGCTGGCGTTGGTTCTGAACCCCAAAGTCCTATTACTCGATGAACCCACGGCAGGCATGGGGCCTGATGAACGTTGGCGGATGATCGATCGGGTGCATGAGCTCTGGGAACGAGAAAAAATTACGCTGATATTTATCGAACACGATATGGACATTGTGTTCAAAATCGCTCCGAGGATTTGCGTTCTATGCTATGGCAAGCTGTTAGCCGAAGGAACGCCTGCGGAAATCCGCGACAACCAAGCTGTGATTGAAGCCTATCTCGGCACTAGCCACGAGGGTGCAGTGGCATGAGCGGACGACCTATTGTCCGGGTAGATAACCTCGACGTTTTTTATGGAAAAAGCCAAATTCTTTTCGGAGTTGGGCTTGAGTTGTATCAGGGGCAGACATTAGCCCTGCTTGGCCGAAACGGCGCCGGTAAGAGCACTACTATGAAGGCTATTGCCGGGATTGTGTCGCCGAAGCGGGGGCTCGTCGAAATCGCCGGAGAGGATCTCACGGGCAAACCGCCCTATGTCATTGCGCGGGCTGGCATAGGGTATGTGCCCGAAGATCGGCAAGTATTTCCCGATCATACCGTCGAGGAGAATCTTGAGATTGGTTACAAAAAAGGGCCAGAGGGTCAGGACAACTGGTCACTGAAGCGGATTTTTGAGGTTTTCCCCTTGCTGGAACCTTTGCGCCATCGGATGGCTGGCCGATTATCCGGCGGCGAACAGCAGATGCTCGCGATTGCGCGTACGCTCATGGGTAATCCCGTCGTGTTGTTACTGGATGAGCCCAGTGAAGGCCTGGCACCTATCGTGGTTCAGCGGATCGGGGAGCTACTCCGCAAATTGCGCGAAACTGGCGCCACAATTCTAATTGCTGAGCAGAACATGCATTTCTGCCTTGGGGTCGCAAGTGATGCTGTTGTGATCGACAAGGGTGCGATCGTGTATCGAGACACCATTGCTGGATTGAAGGCGAACGAGGAGGTCCGCCGCCGGTATCTGGCGATGTGAGACTCAGGGAGGAGGATGCCACAATGACCCTGGCGACCTATATTGGCCGGTTTGTTGCCGAATTGCATCCGGCTCGGCTTCCGCCCGAAGTCATTGAGAAAGCAAAAGTTTGCCTTCTCAACGCCTACGGCATGGGGCTTGACTGCCATGATACGCCGTATGCCCCCGTTGCGCGTGCAGCTGCGATCGCCCTGGATGGTGAGGTCGAAAACGGTGCGACGATCCTTGGGGACGGGCGCCGCACCACTATTGGTGGGGCTTGCTTAGCGAATGCGGCTCTTTTTCATGGCCGCGCGCAAGAAGATACCTCCGGCGCTGCCCACTTTGGCACGATCCTCGTTCCACTGCTGACGGCGATGATCGAGGTTCGAAAGTATCCGCTATCGGAACTCATTCCTGCACTCGTTGCAGGCTACGAAGTTGGGGGGCTGCTTGAGGAGGCTTATGCTGGGCAGACGACGCCCGCAGGATTTCGCTCCACTGCTACATATGGAGTGGTTGCCGCTGCCGCATCAGCGGCTCGCCTCATGCGTTTGGACGCGGAGAAAACCGCTGCAGCCGTTTCGAATGCCGTTTCATTTACCGGGGGTGTCCTGCAGTCATTCGCTGACGGAACTGACGAATGGCGGTACCAGCCGGGAGTTGTCGCACGAAATGGCCTGGTAGCAGCAGAGCTTGCGAAAGCTGGATCGGTCTCAGCACCACGTGCCTTCGAAGGAAAGGCCGGCCTAGCAAAGGCGTTTGCCCGCGTTGAGTGCGATGTCGAGCGGCTTTCATCACAGCTCGGAAAAACCTGGTTTATTCACCGGGTCACTTTCAAACCATTCCCGGTGTGCGCCTTCAATCAGACACCAGTAACCGGTGCCTTGGCCCTCCGCGAGGAGATCGGGGACGCAGAAATTCAAAACGTCCGTGTGCGCATGAATCCCTACGAATGCGGTTACGCAGGCATGGATTCAAAGGGGCCATTCAGCACGATTTCGGGAACTCTTATGAGTATCCCGTTCTGCATTGCCGTGACCTTAGTACACGGTATTCCAAATATGCGCCTGATGACCACGTATGACGATCCAGCGGTGAATGGCCTGGTCGAGCGCATTGAACTTGTGCCTGACTCAGAGGTGCCGATCCTGAGCGCAGTCATCGAAGTGAAAACGGTTGATGGCCGTCAGTTCATGCGCGATCAGCGGATGACTACGGAGGATTACAACTACGATCGGGCGACCGTATCGAAGCTAGTGCGCCGCATAGGTAACGAACAGAATGTACCGCAAAAGGCGTTCGATCTTATCGAGCAGTTCGTCGACAAGCTGCCCGATAGTTCGCTCGACGATGTTCTTGAAAGCTTCCGGATGGTAGAGCCGCCGAGGGGTGGTGTCCGCTGACATTCCCAAGACGGCCAAGTGCGCTGCCATCGCCGGCTCTAGCCTTTCTGCTTAACTGGCGGATTGGTTCGACCCTCCAGATAAAGCTGCAGCCGCGCTGCAGCGTTGCGAAGGTGTCGTTCTGCTGCCGCCTTAGCCGCTTCGGGATCCCGGGCTGCAATGGCCTCGAAAATTGCGACGTGTTCCTCCTGCACCTTGTAGGCTAGTCCCTCGTAGCGCGCCGTGTTGGTGCGGGCAACGCGGATCAGATTGCGCACGCGACTTTCAAGGAACGCTGTTAGCGCAATAAAGAAAGGATTGCGCGTCGCTTCGACGATGGTCCGGTGGAAGGTAATATCCTCATCAACGCCGTTCCGGCCTTCCTCGATTGCTCTCGCCATCGCGTCAAGCGCTTTCTTTATGGCCTTCAACTCGTTCTCGCGCCTGCGTGCCGCAGCAAGACCAGTCGCCGAACCCTCAATAGCCACCAACAATTCGAGGATATGCGCCAGCTCCTGCTTGTCGTTCAGGTTTGGCTCATCGAGGCGAAATGACGAGCTGCTGCCATTCGTCTTTACAAATACGCCCCGCCCCTGGAAGGACTCCAGAACACCGTCGTATTTCAGGCGAGAAATGGCCTCACGTATCACAGGACGCGATACACCGAACATTCGGGAGAGCTGTTGTTCCGTAGGAAGCTTATCGCCGGGCTTCAGGGTTCCATTTGAGATTTGATTTCTAAGGAGTTTGGCAATTTCGTCCGGCAGGCCCGACGGCCGGTTCAAGACAATCGGATCTACCCCGCCGAGGCTCGTAGATTTCTTGATTTTCATTCTGAATTATCAGCTTGCAATATAGAGGCCGCCATTAATATGCAGCGTCTCGCCTGTGATGAAACTGGCCCAATCGCTGCAGAGAAACGCTATCGCTCGCGCTACTTCTTCAGGTTGTCCAAGCCGTTTCAGCGGCGTCGCCGCAAGAAGTTCGTCCCCTCGGGCAGCCAAGAGTGGCTTAACCATAGGTGTGTCAATGAGGCCAGGCGACACTGCATTGACACGAATGCGGGGAGCGAGCTCAAGCGCGAGGCTGCGAGAGAATGACAGCACGGCACCTTTGGCCGCCGCGTAGTGGGCGTGCTGATAGCTTCCGCGATGGCCCGCCATGGACGCGATGTTCACGATTGCACCGCCGTCGCGCAACAACGGTGCAATCGCCCGACAGGTATAGAACACGCCATCCAGATTAATACCGATCGTTTCCCGCCACTGCTCATCCGTCATGGTAGCGGCGAGCTGATCGCGGTAAAGACCGGCGCCCGTTACCAGATAATCAGCTTTGCCGAAGCGTTCCTGGCACGCGGTCGCAAGGGCAGTCGCGTGATCTGATCGACAGGCGTCTTGCTGCACTACAAAGACGCGCGCACCGCTTGGATCCAAAGAACTGGCGAATTCGCTCAATCCTTCGATATCGATATCACTCAAGAGGAGGCTGGCGCCGAGATCGAAGAATGTCCTCGCGACAGCCCGTGGGATTCCCCCATTAGCGCCCGTCAGAACGAGAACCTTTTCCTGAAAATCGAACATCCACCCGCCTCCTTCCTCCGCCTCCAAAGACCGCTACCAAAGGGCGCTTGATTTCTTCTCACAAACTTGTCAGATAAGCAGATAAGTGGCAACATGATGCCGATATTGGCGCGTTGCCGCAACGATAGGCGGTGAACTTCCGCTGTCTGCAGAAAAATAACGATGCGCTAGGGAGGCTAGATGATCACCGGCACGACACGGGTCGTGGGCATTATTGCTGATCCGGTGGCGCAGGTCCGCTCACCTCAGGTCATGAATGCCTACTTCGCCAAACATGGCATAGATGCCATTATGGTGCCGATGCATGTTCCTCCCGACGGCGTCTCGTCGGTTCTTGCTGCTGCAAGACAACTCCGTAATCTCGCGGGCCTCATCGTCACAGTCCCCCACAAAACGCGAGTCTTGGAATTTTGCGACGATGTCTGCGAGCAGGCACGCCTCGTCGGTGCAGCCAATGCCATCCGGCGTACGGCGGAAGGGCAGCTTGTCTGCGATATGTTTGACGGACAAGGCTTTCTTGGTGGCCTCCTGGCAAATGGCATTGATCCGCGAGGTCAAAAGGTCTTGCTACTCGGGGCAGGAGGCGCAGCTTCGGCAATTGCGTTCGCGCTTGCGGCTCGCGGTGCCAGTGCGCTGACAATCGCTAACCGCACGCAGGAAAAGGCGCGCGCACTTGCTACCCGCGTTGCCTCCGCTTTTCCCGCTTGTCGCGTACAGGATGGCCCACCCGATCCCAAGGGTTTCGACCTGGTGGTGAACGGCACCTCATTGGGACTTAAGAAGGAAGATCCGATTCCTGTTGACCCGAAACTTTTAGAACCGACCATGACGGTCGCCGAGGTCATCATGAAACCGGAGCGGACAGCACTCATAGAAGCAGCGGCATCCAAAGGATGTCGAGTCCATCTCGGGCGTCACATGCTCGAGGCGCAAGTACGGCTCTTGGCAGAATTTCTTGGCGTGGCGCCCGAGGGCGCTTGAGATTGCACGCAGATAGGGAGGACTAAATGAAAGGAAAAACTATCGGCCTCGTCCTCGGCGCGGCCGTCGCGTTCGGCCTTCCAGCCGGAGCGGCGCAGGCAGAGGCGTTGAAAATCGGGATTATTGAGTCATTGTCCGGTCCACAGACCTCGACCGGCCGGTTGTTCGCTGCGGCAGCCAAATTCGTCGTCGATGAAATCAATAAAAATGGTGGCTTCAATGGTGCGCCAATTGAGGTCATCGAATACGACAATGCGGGCGGAACAACAGGCGCGGCCGACAAGTTCAAACAGGCCGTTGCGGATGGCGTCCACATCGTTCTTCAAGGCGCCTCATCCGCAATCGCCGGGCAAATTACGGAAGACGTGCGCAAGCACAACATCCGTAATCCTGGAAAAGAGGTGATGTTCATCAACCTCGGTGCAGAGGCCCTGGAGCTCACCGGGGACAAGTGCCATTTCTACCATTTCCGCTTCACAACTACCGCACCGATGCGCGTAAATGCGCTCGTAAACGCGATGAAGAAGGCGGGTGAACTCGGCACGCGAGTCTATTCCATCAATCAGAACTACTCGTGGGGCCGCGACATGGAGGAGGCCACCAAAGCGGCTGCTAAAGTTGGCGGCTATGAGGTGGTGGCGACTGTTCTCCATGAGGTGAATAAGATTCAGGACTTCTCGCCCTACGTGGCCAAAATCAAGGAAGCCAATCCTGACACGGTGGTTACCGGAAATTGGTCGAATGACCTACTGCTTTTGATGAAGGCTGCGGGTGACGCTGGCCTCAAAGTCCGCTTTGCCACAACGTTTCTTGACCAGGTTGGCAACATTGCCAATGCTGGCAACACCGCCCTCGGCCACTACGTAGCCCACCCCTATAACATCGAAGCTGATAACAGTGATTTCCCTGAGGCCTATAAGGCGGCAACGGGCCACTATCCCGTTTATATTGAGCCGCAGACGGTTAATGCCGTGCGGACCCTTGGCCAGGCTTTGAAAACCGTTGATTTCGGCGGCGGCGACATCAAGGTGAGCGAGATCGCAAAAGCCCTCGAAAAGGCTTCTCTTGACACCCCGATGGGCAAGATCACGGTCCGCGCCGAGGATCACCAGGCCGTCATCCCCGTCGTCGTCTCGAAGGTGATTGAGAATCCCAAATACCCAGTGGACGGCACCAAGTACGGATTCGGCGTGGTCGAAATTATTCCTGGCCCGGATGCGATCTACCCTGTCCAGGAGGCCTGCAAGATGGAGCGGCCGGCCTAATCCTCTTCTCGTGAAGTGGTGAGAGGCGCGAGGCGACGGACGTTGCCTCGCCCTCCCCTGTCCGAGGTTTGCTGATGGAATTCTTGATTATCTCGACCCTGAACGGCGTCACCTACGGGCTGCTGCTGTTCATGGTTTCTGCGGGCTTAACGCTCATTTTCGGAATGATGGGCGTACTGAACTTCGCACACGCCAGCTTCTACATGCTTGGCGCGTATATTGCCTACACGGTGGCGACGACCATAAACTTCTGGCTCGGTCTTCTCGTAGCACCGATTTTGGTCGGCTTGCTCGGGATTTTCGTCGAACGCAACCTCCTACGTCGAGTTCACGCCTATGGTCACGCACACGAATTGCTCTTGACCTTCGGACTGGCCTTCATTTTCGAGGAGCTCATCAAGCTCATCTACGGCGATTTTCCAGTGAACTATTCGATGCCGGATTATCTGCGCTTTCCGGCGTTCACGATTTTCGGCACGGATTACCCCTTTTACCGAGTTTTCATTGGCCTGGTAGCCGTAGGAATGTTCGTGTTTCTTTATTTGCTTTTGTCCCGCACCCGCGCTGGACTAGTTGTGCGCGCTGCCGAGCGGCTACCTGTCATGGCGGAATCTCTTGGACATAACGTGCCCTTGGTGTTCATGGGCGTCTTCGGCACGGGTGCCGCGTTTGCCGGCCTTGCTGGCGCCGTGGCAGGCGCATTTTTCCCCACCAACCCGAATATGGCAATCGAGCTTGGCGTCATCGTCTTCGTAGTCGTGGTGGTTGGTGGATTGGGCTCTCTCGAGGGATCGCTCGCGGCTTCCCTGTTGATCGGGTTATTCAGCTCGTTTGCCGTAGGTCTCGATTGGTCGCTCGCAGGGTTGCTGTCGTGGGTTGGGCTGGGTGATTGGGCTCGCTCTGTGGGGGGGCTTTTCACGCTAACCTTGTCTTCGATTTCGGGAACTGTTCCGTTCCTGCTGATGCTCATTGTTCTGCTGGTTCGCCCGGCAGGGCTTATGGGTGAGCGGAATTGAGGGGGTATAGGCGGTGCTCGCCCGAATTGCATTGATCGCCGGTCTTCTGATTGTCCTCATAGCCGTCCCGCCGTTTCTTGGCATAGGCTGGCAAAATGCCTTGACCAACATGCTCATCGCTTCCCTTTTTGCGATGGCATTCAATCTTCTCGTCGGCCAAGCCGGCCTTCTGTCTTTCGGCCATGCCGCCTTTTTCGGCGTGGGCGCCTTTGCGACTCTCCACCTAATGGGAGCTATCGAGGATCGCATCATCGCGTTTCCGACGCCCCTTCTTCCCTTAGCGGGTGCCGTTGCAGGGATCCTTGTCGGCGCTTTCGCAGGCTATTTTGCGACGATGCGATCCGGCGTCTACTTTGCGCTCGTTACGCTCGCAATCGCTGAGCTGTTCCACTCACTCGCGCCCCATTGGGATGGATTATTTGGCGGTGAAGCCGGCCTTTCTTCGATGCGGATGCCATGGGCTGGCTTAACGTTTGGCTCACCGCTGCAAGTCTACTACTTGGCGCTCGGCTGGACCGTTGTGTCGATCTTTCTGCTATGGGCTTACACGCGCACAGCTTTTGGTCGCCTGACTCTCGCTCTGAGGGATAATGAGCAGCGCGTGCGCTTTATGGGCTATAACGCGCACACGACGAAGGTTATCATCTTCTCGATTTCGGCCATGTTCTCGGGCATCGCTGGTGCACTTTTGGCGGTGTCGAACGAAACGGCGAACTATTCTCTCTTTTCCACTCATGTTTCGGCTCAGGTCGTGCTACATACCTTCGTCGGGGGCTCGACCGTGTTCTTCGGCCCAGCGATTGGCGCTAGCATCTTCACCTTGTTCGCCTTCTACATCTCCGAGGTCACACGAACCTGGCTGCTTTATCAGGGGCTCATATTTGTTCTTGTTATGCTTTATGCCCCGCAAGGGATCGGCGGATTGGTTCAGACACATATCCAACACTGGTCGAAAATTAGCTGGCCAGAACTGGGGCGAGCGTACGCAGTCGCCGCGGCGGTGGCCGTCTGCTTAACCAGTGCGCTCGTATTTGTCGTCGAATCTTTTGCAATCATTTTCTCGCCGGAGTACGCCGCCGTACGTGGGCGACTGGACGGTGCTTGGCCACCTTTCAAGCTATTCGGTCTGGAATGGGAGGTCTTTTCACCGTTTACGTGGATTATTCCGCTTGGTCTGCTCGCCGTAGGTCTGTTGCTGCTGCCAACCGCGCGGCGCATGCTTCGCGAGACCTGGAACCATATTCTCGAGAGGGCCGAGGCTGCTCGCATCGCGAAATCTGAAATTCAGCTTGCGGGAGCCGTGGAATCATGAACCGGGAACCCGTGCTCGAACTGGAAAACGTCGGCAAGCACTTCGGTGCGTTGAAGGTGATGGAAGGCGTCAATCTCACCATCGCCGCCGGCGAGCGCCATGCCCTGATCGGACCAAATGGGGCCGGCAAATCCACCCTGTTCAACATGATCTCGGGGATGTTTCCCCCGACGGCTGGAGAAATCAGGTTGCGTGGACAGCGTATTTCCGGGCTTCCACCGCACGAAATAAATCGGCTCGGCCTATCACGATCATTCCAAATCACGAATATTTTTCATCGCCTCTCCGTCTTCGAAAACCTTCGCATCGGCGTCATGGCCCGGCACGGTATCCGGTACGGGCTATTCACGCCTGTCAGCAGAATGCGGACCGTCAACGAGGAAGCGGAACGGATCCTGCAACGTGTGCGCCTGACACAGCGGCGCGACCATCCTGCAGGCGACCTCACGTACTCAGAGCAACGCGCTTTGGAAATCGGCATGACGTTAGCCACAGGCGCCGACGTCATTCTGCTTGACGAGCCTACAGCGGGAATGTCGCGTGAGGAGTCCCAACGCGCCGTTCAGCTCATTCGCGAGGTCACCGAGGGCAAGACGCTATTGGTGGTAGAGCACGATATGAACGTTGTGTTCAGCCTCTGCGATCGCGTTTCCGTGCTCGTCTATGGCCGAATTCTTGCAACAGGAACACCGGACGAAATTCGCAACAACGCGGAGGTGCAGGAAGCCTATCTCGGTGAGGAGGTGGCGTGATGCTGCTCAAAGTCGAGGGCCTGCACGCGCATTATGGCAAGAGCCATATTCTCCACGGTGTCGATCTGACGGTTGAGGAAGCCAGTATTGTGAGCCTGCTCGGCCGCAATGGCTCCGGCCGTTCCACGACTCTGAAGACGTTGATGGGTATTGTGCCGGCGACACAAGGCAGCGCGAAGCTGGCCGGACAAGAACTCACAGGTTTGCGGCCTTTCGAGGTCGCGCGGGCCGGATTAGGCTACGTGCCGGAAGAACGACTTGTATTTCCCAACCTGACTGTTGAAGAAAACTTGCAGATGGGACTGCAGCCACCGCGTAACGGCGGTACGGCCTGGACCATCGAGGATATGTATCAATATTTCCCCCGCCTGAAGGAACGACGTCACAACAAGGCAGGCACCCTTTCCGGCGGCGAGCAGCAGATGTTGACGATCTGCCGGTCCTTGCTTGGCAATCCCCGCGTATTGCTGATCGATGAGCCGACGGAGGGCCTAGCACCGAAGATCGTCGAGGTCGTCATGGAGGTTATCCTCGATATCAAGAAGCGCGGCGTTGCCGTTGTGCTCGTGGAGCAGAAACTCACTATTGCGCTTAAGGTCGCGCAAAAGATTTTTGTGATGGGACATGGAGAAATCGTCTTCGAAGGAACGCCGGACGAGCTCCGTAGTCGCCCGGACGTCCGCCGAAATTGGCTAGAGGTGTCATGAATAGCGAAGCTGCACCTCACACCACAGAAGTCATCTATCCCGATCTCACACAAAAACGCGTGCTCATTACCGGCGGCGCGGCCGGTATCGGCTATGCCATTGCCGAGGCTTTCGCGAAGCAAGGATGCCGGATCGCCCTATTCGATGTCGACGAAGCGGGATTAGAGCGCGCTCTGAACTCCCTGCGGGGCGCAGTCGGAAAGCATGGCTCCGTAACTGATCCCGACGCCGTCAACGCAGCCTTCGCGCTAATGGACGAAGCCTTCGGTGGCGTTGACATCGTGGTCAACAACGCCGGCATTTCGATGAATAAGCCAACGCTCGAGCTCAGTCTTCAAGAATGGCAAAAGGCGCTTGATATCAATCTCACCGGCGTTTTCCTGTGCTGCCAGGCAGCGGCGCGGAGGATGGTACCACAACGCTCGGGCGTCATTCTCAATATTTCCTCCATTTACGGAGTCGTTGCCGCGCCAAATCGCCTTGCCTATTGTGCCACGAAGAGTGCCGTCGCGATGATGGCAAAAGAACTCGCGATTGAATGGGCGGAACACGGCATTCGTGTAAACGCGCTGGCACCAGGATATGCGAGAACGGCGTTGGTTGAGCAGCTGGTCGAAGCCCAACGAATTGACGATCGCGCCCTTGCGAAACGCACGCCGTTAGGCCGTCTTGCAACAGCTGAGGAAATCGCTGACTTAGCTGTTTTTCTCGCTTCCGATAAGGCTCGTTACATCACGGGTCAAGTGGTTGGCATCGACGGCGGCTGGACGGCCTACGGCTATATTTGAGAAGAACGGTTATGCCGGAAACAAAACGACTTCAGTCGAACGCGCCCTGGGTCGAAATCCGCAGCACAAAGGCTGATTGGGATGCGGCGGATCCCAAATTGCTGGGTGCGATACTTACACAGCTTCACCTCATTCGCGCATTCGAAGAAAAGGTCCTTGAGCTGACGGCAGAAGGGCTTGTGCACGGGCCAGCGCATTCTAGCATAGGCCAGGAAGGCGGAGCCGTTGGTTCTATCATCGCATTGCGGCCCAGCGATCAGGTTAATGGGTCTCATCGCGGCCATCACCAGTTTCTCGCCAAAGCGATCTCCTTCGTCGCGCAAAACGGTCTGGACCCGACGCAAGATATTCCGGAGAACATACACGCACTTCTGCGGCGCACGCTGGCCGAAATCATGGGGCTTGCAGAAGGTTTCTGTAAGGGCCGAGGCGGTTCCATGCATTTGCGGTGGGCTGAGGCTGGCGTCCTCGGCACGAACGCGATCGTTGGGGGTGGCGTGCCGATGGCGGCAGGTGCCGCCTGGGCCCACAAACGCGCAGGGACAGGTGACGTGACAGTCACTTATTTCGGTGACGGCGCGGTCAATATCGGGTCTGTGCTTGAAACGATGAACCTCGCCGCGGCCTGGCAATTGCCACTGTGCTTTTTCATCGAAAACAATCGCTATGCCGTAGCCACTACTGTCGAGGAGTCGACCGCCGAGCCTCGGCTTTCGTCTCGTGGGCAAGCGTTCAACATTCCTGCCTGGCGTGTCGACGGCATGAATCCCCTCGCCGTCAAGTTGGCGATGGATCAGGCTCTCGCTCACATGCGCGCGGGCCACGGACCTACGATCATCGAAGCTGAAGTTTACCGCTACTTCCACCAAAGTGGGCCTCTGCCTGGCAGCGCCTTCGGCTATCGCGCGAAAGAGGAAGAAGCCGAATGGCGCGCTCGTGATCCGCTGGATCACGTTGCGCGCGAAATGATAGAGCGCAATTTGCTCGACAAAAACCAAGTCGACGCGCTTCGACTGCGCGCGCAGAATGCAATGGCGCGGATTGCAGACGCGTTGACCGAACCTGCCGGCAATCGCCGCCGGGTGCGCGATGAACTATGGCCCTCTCCGGCTTTTCGCGATTACGGCATCCGCGGCGATCTTTCCGAGCTTTCGGGAAAACGCTTCGAGGAACTGGACACGTTCCGTGGGCGCATAGAAGAACGCAAGTTCATCGACATCGTCGCCGATGTGATGCACCGGCGCATGGAAACGGACGAACGTATTGTCATTCTGGGTGAGGACATCCACCGGCTCAAAGGCGGAACGAATGGCGCCACACGCGGCCTTGCTGCCCGTTTTCCCGATCGGGTGCTCGGCACACCAATCAGCGAAAACGCATTTACCGGTCTCGCCGGCGGTATCGCCATGGATGGGCGTTATCGGCCCGTAATCGAATATATGTATCCGGATTTTATGTGGGTCGCAGCTGACCAGGTCTTCAATCAAATTGGCAAAGCGCGGCACATGTTCGGTGGCGAAACACCGGTGCCATTGGTGCTGCGGACCAAAGTGGCGATGGGCACGGGGTACGGATCGCAGCACTCCATGGACCCGGCCGGCATTTTCGCGACAAGCCCGGGCTGGCGCATACTCGCGCCCTCAACTCCCTTTGACTACGTGGGCCTCATGAACAGCGCGCTCGCCTGCGAGGATCCCGTTCTCGTACTCGAGCATGTCGATCTTTATAACAGCAACGGTCCCGCACCGGCCGACGATTTCGACTATTACATTCCAATTGGCCGAGCTCGCGTGGTGCGTCCAGGTAATGAAATTACGATACTTACCTATCTTTCAATGACGCGCGTTGTACTCGATGTCGTCGAGGAAATGGGCCTTGATGCGGAGGTCATCGATCTCAGATCTCTTGACCGCGCCAGCCTTGATTGGGAAACCATTTCAGCGAGTGTCAGGAAAACCAACAATGTTCTTATCGTAGAGCAAGGGGCTCTCGGAACATCATATGGCACCATGCTTGGCGACGAGGTTCAGCGCCGCCTGTTCGATTGGTTAGATCAGCCCGTGAAGCGCGTAACAGGTGGGGAAGCCGCCCCAAGTGTATCGAAAGTGCTCGAACGCGCAGCCATTGCGGGGCCGAAGGAGGTTCGCGACGCGTTGCGTGCTATGATGACTGAGGTAGGCAAGCCGCTCGCCGCATAACCCGAATTGGGGAGGAATAGAAATGAGAATGGTGGCGCCGATCGAAATCGGGATTTGCTGCACCGACCTCGAAAAACTAAGAAACTTCTACGTCGACGTTTTGGGCTGCACGGCTGTCAACGATATCGAAGTGCCGGCTGACAAATCGCGGCAGGCTGCCTTGGCTAATAACGGTTACAGAGTCGCACGCCTTCAAACCCCCTGGGGCGAGCGACTGAAACTCCTTCAGCCGGTATTGTCTCCTGAAACTGCGACGAGCACAGAATGGATTTTGAGCCGGCGCGGCCTCTCTTACATCACGTTCATTGTGGATGACCTAAAGGCGATCATCGCTCGACTGAAAACAGCCGGTGTTACATTCCTCACCGGGACCGATCGCGTCGAAGTGCGGCCCGGTACATTCCTTTCATTCATTCGCGATCCAGAAGGGAATGTCCTTGAGTTCGTCGAATACAGCGATATTCGAGAGTATCGGGCAGATTTAGGACGATGATTTAGGATGTACGCCGGCTAAGTTCCTTTTTGTTGATCTTTCACTCCGGGGGCTGCCTCGCGCCAAAACCGCCGACTGGTTGCGGAGATGGGGGCATTCGCGTCCGCTATCCTTTGTTCAATGAACTGATAAAACTCCTTCGCCTCCGCTTCTCCAACCAGCAACGCGAGTGACCTTATGATCCGCGTAATTCTCCGATGATTATGGTCGAACGGCACAAGCCAATGATCATTTTCGCGGTAAAACCTCTCCATCCGCTCCTTGGCTCGCAGCAGATTTGTCCGGCATTGCTGGCATCCGCGAATTTCCTTGATGTCTTCGGAAGATAATACAGGCGAGCCAGGCACGGCGGCACTTGGCGTATCAAGCGGAAAAAGCCATTGGATAAAGTCGTGCCGAGATTCAAGCTCGTTGTCGCTAAACGCGAGCACGTCTTCCAGAAAACGGCCGCGATGATCGGAACCCGATCCGGAAAGGAACTTTATGACAGGTGATCCGCTCGCCATGCCAATCTCCTCATGCAGTATTTCAGCGCACGAGTTTGATACGCAAGCGCACTCCTAACCCTAGGGTAGCCAAAGAAAACTATAGCTTCAGCGATGGCCTTAGGTTGTGGTGGCGCAAGCAAAAATGCGTTGACACTCAATGCGCAAGCCCACTAACCTGCTCACCCAACAGGCACAGAATTGGAATGAACAAAACTTCGGCAGTCAAGCCAATAACTTGGCAAGGGGGAGTTTTGAGCGAGACAAAGCCAAAGTTTTGACAGTAAATGTTCGTTGAACTTCTGTCGCTATTGGATTCTATTTGCCATCAGGGGGAGGCATGATGGGCAAGCGCGTCGCGCTGGCTGGGTTTCAACACGAGACGAACACCTTCGGTCCTTCCAAGGCGACTTTCGCTCATTTCGAGCATGGTGGTGGTTACTTACCCATCAGTCGCGGTGAGGAGATTTTTGAGCGTGCAGTAGGGATCAACCTGGGCGTTTCCGGTGTCCTTGCGCAGGGCGCGGAATTCGGCTGGACCATGGTTCCCATAATGTGGTGCGGAGCCATTCCCTCGGCCCATGTCGAAAAGGATGCGTACGAGCGCATTGCCAGCGAGATAATTGATCGCATCAGGGCGGCCGGGCCACTTGATGGGATCTATCTCGACCTCCATGGCGCCATGGTGTGCGATCATCTGGATGACGGCGAAGGAGAGTTGATTTCGCGCGTGCGCTCCGTCGTTGGTCCGAGCGTACCTATTGCCGTCAGTCTCGATCTCCACGGCAACGTGACCTCTCGCATGGTCGAGCAGGCCGACGTTCTTGTCGCCTTCCGCACATATCCTCACGTGGACATGGCTGAAACCGGGAGGCGCACAGCCGTCCAGCTGGAAAAGCTGATGGCAAGAGGGCGCCCATTTGCGAAGGCTTTCCGTCGTCTGCCGTTCCTAATTCCTATTCCGTGGCAGTGCACGTCGCTTGAGCCGGCGCGCAGCATTTATCAGCGCGTTGCTGAATTAGAGACCGGCGAGGTTTCCAGTACGTCATTCCTCATGGGCTTTCCGGCCGCGGATTTCGAGGAATGCGCGCCGACAGTGCTCGCCTATGGCGAGACGCAGGAGGCCGCAGACAAAGCGGCCAATGAAATGATGGAGCTCGTGCTCGCCAACGAAATGGCTTTCAAGGGGCGGGCCTACGATCCAGACGAAGGCGTACAACTTGCTATGAAATTGGCCGAAAAGGCTACCCGCCCGGTTGTTATCGCCGATACTCAGGATAATCCAGGCGCCGGTGGGGATTCCGACACGACGGGAATGCTTCGTGCCCTGCTCCGAAATGGCGCGAAGCGCGCCGCAATTGGCCTCATGGTAGATCCGGAAGCCGCACGCGCAGCCCATGAAGCCGGTGAGGGGGCCGAGATTACGATTGCACTGGGCGGCAAGTCGCGCATTCCAGGAGACAGCCCGCTCGAGGCGACTTTTCGCGTCGAAAAACTTTCGGATGGGCGGCTGCATGCCACCGGACCCTTCTACGGCGGCAAACGGCTCAATCTCGGCCCGTCGGCGTGTCTTGCCATCGACGAGGTACGCGTTGTCGTGACGACGCACAAAGCGCAGATGGCGGATCAGAACATGTATCGTTTTGTCGGAATTGAGCCGCGTGAACAGGCCATTCTGGTCAACAAGAGCTCAGTGCATTTCCGCGCCGACTTTGAGCCCATTGCCGAGACGATCCTGGTGTGCACGGCGCCCGGCCCGATGTTGCTCGATCCGGCTGCATTGCCCTGGAAAAAGCTGGCCGACGGCATGCGTCTTTCACCAGGCGGACCGGTTTTCCGTCGCGCAGCACAGTCATCAGTGAACCAATGATAATGCGATTGCCTCACTCGGCGTCCTGAACGACGCCGAGGGCGCAACTGATCATGAGCTTGGAAGAATCGCCAACCACAGGGGAAACGCGATGTGGAAGCTCCATTGCAAGACTGAAACGGCCTCCGGCCGCCCCCGAGTGCACTCGCGCATGGTGGCCGGATTGCTTGCAGCAACGATGCTCGCCGGTACCAGTGCCCTTGAACCGGCAGCTGCGGAGAAAACGATTACTGGCGTGATGCACTCCGGGTTGCGCGTGCTCGACCCGATCATCACGACGGCACACATCACCCGCGACCACGCGTACATGATTTATGACGTGTTGGTGGCGGTGGATGAGAACTTCCAACCCCAGCCGCAAATGGCCGACTGGACCATTTCGGATGACAAGCTCACCTACACCTTCAAATTGCGGGACGGGTTGAAATTCCACGATGGTAATCCCGTAACGGCGAGAGACGCCGTTGCGTCCCTCAAACGTTGGGGCAAGCGGGATTCCGGTGGCCAGCTCATTTTCGACGTGACGGAAAGCCTTGAGGCAACCGACGACAAGACACTCGTCTGGAAACTGAAAAAGCCCTTCCCCGCACTTCTCGAAATCGTCGGCAAGCAGTCGGCCGTGCCGCCGTTCATCATGCCGGAGCGCGTGGCGAACACGCCGCCTGACCAGGCGATTACTGACTACACCGGATCGGGACCGTTCGTCTTCGTCGAGTCCGAATACCAGCCCGGCGTGAGCGTCACGTACAAAAAGTTCGCTGACTACGTGCCCCGCAATGAGCCACCGAGCTGGATGGCCGGCGGCAAGGTCGTCAAGGTCGACACCGTCAAGTGGGTAACAATGCCCGACGCCCAGACGACCATCAACGCGCTGCTGTCGGGCGAAATCGACTACATCGAGCAGGTGCAGATCGACTTGCTGCCGCTGCTTGAGGGCAATGACGACGTCGTCGTCGAAACACGCGACGACCTCGGCTACCAGACGATGGGGCGCATGAACTTCAAGCATCCGCCCTTTGACAACGTGAAAATCCGGCAGGCCGCACTGAAGGCGCTGAGCCAGGCAGATGTGCTCGGAACCATGATTGGTAATCCGAAGTACTACAAAATCTGCGGCGCTATTTTCGGATGCGGAACGCCACTTGGCGATGAAAGCGGTGCCGAAACGCTGATCAAGGGCGGAGACAAGGAAGCTGCGAAGCAACTCCTCAAGGAAGCCGGATACGACGGCACGCCGGTCGTTCTGATGCAGCCAACGGACGTTATTTCGTTGCAGAAGCAGCCGGTCGTCGCGGCCCAGGCTCTGCGTGAGGCCGGGTTTAACGTCGATATGCAGGCGATGGACTGGCAGACGCTGGTCACCCGCCGCGCAAGCCAGGCAAAGCCCTCGGAGGGCGGATGGAACCTGTTCTTCACCAACTGGATGGTGCCCGAAATCAACTCGCCGCTCATTAGCCCGATGCTGAATGGCCGCGGTGATCAGGCTTGGTTCGGTTGGCCGAAGGATGACCAGCTCGAAGCGCTCCGCGCGGAGTTCATCGAAGCAGATACGCCCGAAAAGCAGCGTGAGGTCGCCGTCCGCATTCAGAAGCACGTTCTGGAGAATGTGATCTATATCCCGCTAGGTCAGTACGCGGCACCGCAAGCCCGAAGCAAGAAGCTGACCGGCATGATTCCTTCTCCGGTTCCTGTTTTCTGGAACATCGAGAAGGCCGACTAACCCCTTGCAAAAAGAAGGCGCCGCGTCAAAGACGCGGCGCTCCGCGCGGCGGAGGATACGCCGCCCATCGCCCGTTATGAATCGCTGCGCCTAGAGGTCGGGGCCGATGCTAGGATACATAATCCGGCGAATACTTGCCGTCATTCCTGTGATTGTGAGTGTGGCAGTCTTCGTCTTCCTGCTTCTTCGCCTGACGCCGGGCGACCCTGCAGCGATCATCGCCGGAGACATGGCGACGCCGGAGCAGCTCGAAAGGATACGCCGCTCGCTTGGCCTAACCGAGCCGCTCCACGTGCAGTTCATTACGTGGGTTGGGCTTCTGCTTCAGGGCGATCTCGGCACATCGCTCATTTCCAATACTCCCGTGACGCGCATGATCGGGCAGCGCATCTGGCCCACAATCAATATCGCGCTGCTGACGATCACGCTTTCTGTTTTGATTGCCGTTCCACTTGGCGTGCTCGCAGCATGGCGCCACCGTACCTGGTCTGACTATGCCGTCATGACGTTTTCGGTGCTGGGCTTTTCAATTCCGGTATTCGTTATCGGCTATATATTCATCCAGATCTTCTCGATCGAATTGCGCTGGCTTCCAGTGCAAGGGTATTCCCCGCCGTCGCAAGGGTTCGGACGCTTTCTTTCGCGTGCAATTCTTCCCTGTCTGACTCTCGCTACAATTTATGTGGCCCTCATTGCGCGCATGACTCGAGCAAGCATGCTCGAGGTGCTTGGCGAGGATTTCATCCGCACGGCAAGAGCCAAAGGGGTAAAAGAACGCGTCGTTCTATTCCGGCACGCGCTCCGTAACGCGGCCGTCCCCATCATGACCATCATCGGCACGGGGTTTGCGCTGCTGATCGGCGGCGTGGTCGTGACAGAGAGCGTGTTCAACATCCCAGGCCTTGGCCGCCTGACGGTGGATGCCATTCTGGCGCGCGACTATCCCGTGATCCAGGCCATGATCCTGTTGACCAGCGCCATGTACGTGCTGATCAACCTGATCATTGACATATCGTACACATTCTTTGATCCGAGGATCCGCTACTGATGACGGCAGCTCCGCAACCTGTCTCTGGACTTCAGTGGCTTCTCGGTGCCTTGTCGCTGCCGCAGCGCTGGCGCAGCGGCGTGGGGCCCATTATCGCTGCGATCGTCCTCGTCGTTATCGTTTTGACAGCGATTTTCGCACCGCTCATCGCGCCCCACGACCCGCTGACAATGAATAGCGTCCAGCGGCTAAAAGGTCCGAGCGATATCTATCCGCTGGGTACGGATGCCTATGGACGTGACCTCTTTTCGCGTACAATTTATGGTGGGCGTGTTTCCCTCCTTATCGGCATCGGCGCGGCCTTTACCAGCGTGATTATTGGTTTGTTGATCGGCCTCGTGTCCGGTTTTTTCCGGCTCGCCGACGCCATCATCATGCGTATCATGGACAGCATGATGGCCATCCCCTCCATCTTGCTGGCCATTGCTCTCGTTTCGCTCAACGGGCCGAGCCTCTGGTCCGTGTTGGCCGCAATTACGATCCCCGAAGTTCCACGCGTTGTACGGCTTGTCCGATCCGTCGTGCTTTCTGCACGTGAGGAGCCGTACGTGGAGGCCGCCATCACTCTCGGCACATCAATGCCCAAAATTCTGTTGCGGCACCTCATGCCGAACACGTTGGCACCGCTCACTGTTCAGGGTACCTACATTTGCGCTTCGGCCATTTTGACCGAAGCCCTTCTCTCGTTTCTGGGCGCTGGCGTGAGCACGGAAATCCCCACCTGGGGTAACATCATGGCCGAGGGGCGGGTTTACTTCCAAATCAAGCCGTCGCTCATCTTCTGGCCGGGCCTAATGCTTTCTCTTTGCATTCTTTCGATCAACCTCCTGGGCGACGCCGCGCGGGATGTGCTCGACCCGCGGTTCAAGAAGCGGGAGGCGTGATCCATGTACTTCAAAAAGCGGACCTTCGATGATGCCCGGGTGATCCTCGATATTCAGGATCTCACGGTGAGCCTCGAGGGGGTTTCTGGCGCTCCTCCGGTTGTCAATCGAGTCTCGCTCCAAATCCGCAATGGTGAAACGGCCTGCCTCGTTGGCGAAAGCGGCTCGGGCAAATCCGTAACCTCACTTGCTGTCATGGGTTTGCTGCCCAAAGGCGCGCTCCGCGTCACCGGCGGCAAAATACTGCTCGAAGGCACGAACCTGCTCGAGCTGAGCCCGCAAGCCTTGCGCGAAATTCGCGCCAAGCGCATCTCCATGGTTTTCCAGGAGCCGATGACGGCGCTTAACCCCGTAATGCGCGTCGGCGATCAGATCGAGGAGGTGCTCGATACTCACGTGCGCTTATCCGCGCGCGAAAAGCGGAACCGCGTGCTCGACATCATGCGGCAAGTGCGCCTGCCGGACGTTGAGCGCATCTATAGCTCCTACCCACATCAACTTTCAGGAGGGCAGCGCCAGCGCATCATGATCGCCATGGCGCTGGTGCTCGAGCCGCAGTTACTCATCGCCGATGAGCCTACGACGGCGCTCGACGTGACAACTCAGAAACAGATTCTGAGCCTGATTGCAGAGCTGCAGGAAAGGCACGGAACAGCCGTTCTTTTCATCACCCACGACATGGGTGTGGTTGCAGAAATCGCGGATACCGTTCATGTGATGAAGCGGGGCGAGCTCGTTGAGCATGCGCCGGTCGAAAGGCTCTTCCGTGAGCCGAAGAATGAATACACCAAGCGGCTTCTCCGTTCGGTCCCGAGCCTGGTGCCGCGGCCACCACGCCCGGCAAATGGCGCCGAGAACGTTCTTATCGTCAGCAATCTGCAAAAAATCTATACCTCCCGGTCCCTTTTCTCGCGAACTTCCCACGTTCACGCAGCTGAGGACGTCAACTTTTCCATTGCACGTGGTCGGACGCTCGGAATCGTTGGCGAATCGGGATCAGGGAAATCAACCGTCGCCCGGTGCGTCATGCGCCTGATTGATCCGACTGCCGGAAAGATCGAGGTTGCGGGCAAAGATTTTGCGCAGCCTTCGCGCAGGGCTTTGCGGCCATACCGCCGGCACATCCAGATCGTTTTCCAGGACCCTTATCGCTCGTTGAACCCGCGCTGGACGATCGGTGAAAGCCTGATCGAAGGCCCGCTCAATCGGGGCCAGGATCGAAAAACCGCACTCGCCCGCGCGGCGGAACTCCTGACACTCGTGGGTCTGCCAGAAGATGCGCTTAGCCGCTACCCGCACCAATTCTCGGGTGGTCAGCGGCAAAGAATTGCCATAGCCCGTGCTCTTGCGATGGAGCCGGATGTCCTGGTGGCAGATGAGGCTGTCTCCGCGCTTGACGTTTCCGTCCAAGCCCAAGTGTTAGATCTTCTCGACGAGCTACAGCAGAAACTCGGCATTGCCATTCTTTTCATTACGCATGACCTGCGCGTTGCCGCTCAAATTTGCGATGACGTTGCCGTCATGCAGCGCGGTCGTATTGTCGAGTACGGCCCAGCCCAAGACGTTTTGGCCAATCCCAAGCATCCCTACACGCGGGCACTCATTGAAGCGGCGCCGGGACGCTTTTGGGATTTTGCGAATTTTCGCGAAGTATCGGCCGCCTGACTTTCACACTATCTGTCTCAAGGAGCCTACTCATGCCTGTATTGCCGAGGATTGCCGAGTACGCTGATGAACTCACGGCAATCCGCCGCGATTTCCATCAGCATCCGGAAATCGGCTTCGAAGAGGTGCGCACATCCGCGAAGGTTGCGGAGCTGCTCAAGTCCTGGGGCGTGGACGAGGTTCACACCGGCATCGGCAAGACTGGTGTCGTCGGCATTATTTATGGCAAGAAACCCGGCCGCTCCATCGGCCTTCGCGCCGATATGGACGCGCTGCCAATGGACGAACTAACTAATCTGCCCTACGCCTCCAAGAATCCCGGCCGCTTTCACGGCTGCGGCCACGATGGCCACACCACCATGCTGCTCGGCGCGGCGCGGTACCTCGCCGAAACGCGAAATTTTGCTGGTCGTGCAGTCGTGATTTTCCAGCCGGCGGAGGAAGGTCTCGGCGGCGCGCGCGCCATGCTCACTGACGGACTATTTGAGAAATTTCCCTGTGACGAAGTCTATGGGATCCACAACAATCCGCTCGCCGAGCCCAATAAGGTTGGGGTGAAACCGGGTACTGCAATGGCCGGTGCTAGCTTCTTCGACATCACGGTTCAGGGTGTTGGCAGCCATGGCGCCATGCCGCATCAGGCACGCGATCCCATCGTCGTTGCGACTTCTCTCGTTCAAAACTTGCAAACTATCGTCAGCCGAAATGTCGAACCTTTGAAGCCGGCTGTTCTTTCCGTCACACAGATTCATTCCGGTTCGGCCTATAACGTCGTTCCGGACAAGGCGGCAATCGCGGGAACCATCCGGTATTTTGATGATGGTGTGAAAGAGCTCATTCACAATCGCGTCCGTCAGCTCTGTGCCGGATTCGCACAAAGCTATGGCGTGGAAGTTTCGGTCGATATTCGGGAAATTTTCTCAGTTCTCGTGAACGACGAAGCGTGCTCAAAAGCCTATCTCGAAGCTGCTGCGGACATAGTTGGCGAAGAGAACATCTCCGAAACCAATGACCTCATGACCGGCAGCGAGGATTTCGCGGACATGTTGAAAGCTGTGCCGGGCGCCTACTGCACGCTTGGCCACAAAGGAACCGTTCCGTTGCATAACCCCGCATTCATTTTCGACGATGACATGCTGCCCGTTGGAGCGAGCATCATGGCGCGCATCGTCGAGCGGCGCCTGCCGCTGTAGCAGGTCCAAGAAAGAAAAAGAGGAAGCACCATGGATTTGAAGCAGCTGCCCTTTAATACAGAAGAAATGCTCGCGGGGCTGAAGCCCTGGGTGGAATGCGAGAGCCCGACCTACGACGCATCAGCCGTCGATCGCATGATGGACCTTGCTTCATATGATCTCGCGGCTGCGGGTGCAGAAATCGAACGCATTCCTGGTCGCATGGGTTTTGGCGGCTCCGTCCGCGCCCGCTTTCCGCACAAGGACTTCGGGAAGCCGGGCATTCTCATTTGCGGCCACATGGATACTGTCCATCCAGTGGGCACACTGAAAGTCAATCCATGGCGCATCGAAAATGGGCGCTGCTACGGCCCCGGTATTCAGGATATGAAGGGCGGAAACTACGTCAGCCTCGAAGCTATCCGCCAGCTTGCGCGTGCCGGCCTGGAGACGCCGCTGCCCATAACGTTTCTCCTCACTCCCGATGAGGAAGTTGGCACGCCATCTACGCGCGAGCTCATCGAAGCCGAAGCGCGCAAGAACAAATACGTGCTGGTTCCAGAGCCGGCGCGCCAAGATGGCGGTGCCGTCACTGGCCGCTATGCCATTGCTCGCTTCAACGTGAAGACCATTGGGCGGCCCAGCCACGCTGGCTATCTCTTGAAAGAAGGTCGCTCTGCCATCGCAACCATGGCCCGCAAGATCCTCGAGATCGAAGCGATGACGACGGACGACTGCACCTTTAGTGTCGGCGTCATCCACGCGGGCAAGTGGGTCAATTGCGTCTCCTCACTCTGTGAGGCCGAAGTGCTCAGCATGGCGAAGCGCCAGGAAGACCTGGATCGCGGAGTCGAGCGCATGCTGGCCCTGAACGGCGAGGAAAATGACGTCGTTATCGAGGTCACGCGCGGCGTTACGCGGCCGGTTTGGGAGCCAAACGAAGGCACCATGGCTCTCTACGAAATCGCGCGCGATATCGCCCGTGAAATTGGCTTCGACCTGACGCACGGCAGTGCAGGTGGTGGCTCCGACGGCAATTTCACCGGCGCCCTCGGCATTCCGACCCTGGACTCGATCGGCGTCCGCGGCGCCGGGCTTCATACGCTCGGAGAATATATTGAGATCGACAGCCTCGTGGAGCGGGCACGCCTTGTTGCCGGGCTGCTGCTGCGGCTGCAGTAAGCAACGCAAAAGTAAGAGCCGCTTGGAAATGCCAAGCGGCTCACATTGTCATCGTCAGCCGCACGTCTCCCGTAGAATTCAAGACGTGCATTGAGATCTGATCTCCGATCCGGCGGAACTGCACGTCGACCACCACTGAGCCACACGTCAGTCCACGGAGCGTGATATATTCAAGAAAGTTCGGCAGCATGGGCCGGAACAAGCTGATCGTTCCGAGCGTCGGCTGCACGCGCAGACCAAGGCAGGCCTGAACCATTGCCAAGGGAGCCGCAGCGGCCCAAGCCTGCGGCGCGCAGGCGACCGGATAAAGCGTCGGCCCCTGATTACGCCGGCGCGTAAATCCGCAATAGAGTTCCGGGAGCCTGCGCAGCTCCAGATGCGTCGACGCGTCGAACAACGCCTCGAAAATCCTGGCCGCCTGGTCCTTGAACCCGTACCGCGCAAAGCCAAGGCCGATCAGAGCGTTGTCGTGCGGCCAAACGGAGCCGTTGTGGTAGGACATCGGATTGAAGCGCCGCGCCGTCGTGGCGACCGTGCGAATGCCCCACCCTGAAAACGATTCGCGGCTCATCAACGTCTCAACTAAGCGTGGGGCATATTCCTCTGGTACAATGCCGGTCAACAGTGCGTGGCCAGCGTTGGACGTTTGAACAAGGCAGGGCCGCTTATCCCCATCCAGGGCGATTGCGTAGGTGCCGATCTCATCCGACCAGAACGCCTCGTGAAAGCGCTTTCTCAGCAGCTCCGCCTGCCCTGAAAGTTCTTCGGCGAGCTCACCATACCCGAGCCGCATGGCAATTTCAGCGGCCCGTCGCTTGGCGCCGTAAACGTATGCCTGTACCTCCACCAGGGCGATAGGTGCTTTCGCCAGTTCGCCGTTCGCGTGGAAAATCGAGTCGTAACTGTCCTTCCAACCCTGGTTGGTAAGACCCGATGAACTCTTACGGCTGTATTCGACAAAGCCGTCGCCGTCGCTATCGCCAAATTCGTCGATCCATTTCAGCGCCGCCTGAATATTTGGCCAGATCTCTCGGATGGTCTCGACGTCGTCCGTGCGCTCCAAATAAGCGCCGGCCAAAATGACAAACAACGGCGTGGAATCGATGCTGCCATAGTAGCGGCGGAAAGGAACTTCGCCAAGTTCCGCCATCTCACCGAGCCTCACTTCGTGCAGAATCTTCCCCGGCTCGGCATCGGAGGCCGGATCGATATCGTTCGCCTGGTTGGCCGCCAAGTGTCTCAGAACGCCTCGCGCGATCGTCGGATCGAGCCAGAGCATCAACAGCGCGGTAATCAGCGAGTCCCGGCCGAAGACCGTGCTGTACCAAGGAATACCAGCATAGGGAACGAGCCCCTCTTCCTTGCGGGACATCAGCATGTAGAGGTCGGCAATCGCCCGCGAGGCGCACTCGTTATAGATGTCGTGAGATGTTTCGATCGATACAGCGCGCCGAGACGCCTGATGCAGCTCACTCCGTGAGGCGCGGAGAGCCCATATGAACGCCTCGCTCGAACGCCGGTCAATTCCCTGCCCATCACATTTGACGGCAACGTGAATAAGGCAGCTTCCGCCAGGCTCCAAGCTCACAAAATATCCGGCATGGCTTTTGTCGATCCGATCCGGTTTTGGATCGAAAATGATCTGCGTGGTGCGCGTTCTTTCGTCGAGACCAGTATAGCCCAGCAGAACGCTCGAATCGTGGACGATGGGCTTGTGTAAACGTCCCCGCTTTTCGCGCTTTATCCCGCGAACTTCGAAGACGTCACAAAAATCGGCGGAAAAGCCGAATCCAATGGTTATGTTGTGGGTGCGATCGCCGTGATTTCTGACCGAAACGCGCTGATAGAGCACGCCGCGCCAAATGAATTGAATTTTGCGAATATGGATAATGTCCTGCTCGACCAGGACCTCACCGTGCTCTTCAATTTCGGGATTTGTAAAATCGCAGGTGAGCGCTGAGTTGTCGTCACGCATCATCGAGTTCAGCAACAACGGGCGTAATCCGTTGATGCCTAGCGCAAAGTGCGAAAGGTGGCGGGTGTCTTTGTGATAGAGACCCTCGACGGACGTGTGGCCGAGATGAATATCGCCGCCAGCGTCGAGGACGGCGAACGTATCGTCATGCTTTAGGGTCCGAAGCCGTCGGGCCTGGAGCGAGACCGAGGACGTAACTGCAAAGGAGGGCGGTTTTACCGCCCTCTCTATGTAGACTGGTTCGGTGCTCGACATCGTATTCCGAACTTACTGCGGCGTGCGATGTGTTTCTGAGCCCAACGAACGACGTGAAAGCACGGCGGCGTCGGAGATAACGTCCACCTCCTCGCGCGCCTGATTGATCAGCTTCCTATAAAGCTCGACGTACGAACGCGTCATCCGTTCCGCCGTGAAGCGCTCTTCGAACCGCTTGCGGACGAGCGCCCGGTTCAGACTTAGCAACCCGTCCATAGACGAGACAGCTTCATCAACACTGTCAACAATATAACCTGTCACGCCGTGATCGATAACCTCGGGGACCGACCCGCAACGGAAAGCGAGCACTGGCGTACCACAGGCCATTGCCTCAATCATGACAATGCCGAAGGGCTCCGGCCAATCTATGGGGAAAAGTAACGCCGCAGCGTTCCCCAGGAATTCCGGCTTCTCACGGTCACTGATCTCGCCGATGTATTCGACATTCAAATTATCGACGAGCATCGGCCGGATCACGTCCTCCCAATAGCCACGATCGGCGCGATCGACCTTTGCCGCAATCTTCAGCGGCATCCCTGTCCGCTGAGCGATTTCAATCGCCCGGTCCGGTCTCTTTTCAGGTGATATTCGCCCAAGGAACGCCAAATAGCCGCCTTTCGGTTCCGGGGTGAACGGCACCCGATCCGGCCTCAGGCCGTGATAAATCGTGGCCACGAAATTGGCCATCGGAAGCTGAGAACGTTGGCTATTGGAGATAGCGACGAGGGGAACGTCTGAAAATCTGCTGTAGAACGGCCAGAGATCTGGCAGATCTAATCGCCCATGCACCGTCGTGACGCTCGGCGTCCGAAGCGTCGATAACAATGGCATCTGCAGCAGATCAGTATGGAAGTGAATGATGTCGAAGTCGTCCGCCTGCCGGCAGACTTCGTCGAGCATCATCAGGTGGTAGGGCAGGGGATCGTGGACTTTAGGATTAAGGCGGAGAGCTCGCTCACAAGCGGGAACGAGATTTGCCGCGGTGATCGAGTCCCCGCTGGCAAAAAGCGTGACATCGTGGCCTTGCGCCACAAGTTCGTCCGCCAAAATGGAGACAATGCGTTCAGTACCCCCGTAGAGCACCGGTGGCACCGACTCGTACAGGGGCGAAACAAGAGCGATCTTCATGCGGCCTCTAGCGGCGCGAGTTGTCGGTCTGCTAGCCTGGGCGCGCCCATCCCGGCGAGCGTTATGCCATTGCTGCACGTGACAACTCCTTCGCGTGGAGAACGTTCAAGTTTTGCGTGAAGATAACAAATTCGGGGACCACGAACCTGCAGCGGCCCGAGCGCGCCATACATTCGGCAAAGCGTTCCCGTTATCCGCGACAGCGGACTGCACGTGGGCCGTCAGATGCATGGCTGTAGCCCTATCTAGGAACGCTTTTTCAGCCCTTCAATATCTGCGGCGAAAGCGCCCTGCGGGCGTGCCGAGAGGATGTGGTCATCCGCGGCCTACGTCGCTGCCCGGGAATTGCCGAACGTAGCGGCGGTCGATCCAATCCTTCAGCTTCCATACCCAGCCACCACCCAGGGCGAAGCCATTCCGGGTACCGATGGCATGTCGGTCACCAGTCGATACCAGATAAAGGGCATCTCTCTGAGGCTTGTAGGCGGTCAGCGGGTTCCCCAGGGCGGCTCGGCGCAGGTTAGCGGCGACGAAGCTGCCCTGCCGCACGGCATACACACCGGACCGCGGAAGATCGTGATTTTCGATCGAGGCGACGTCGCCAGCTGCAAAGATGTGCGGATGGGAAACCGACTCTAGGGTCGGCCAAACGCGAATGAAGCCTTTGTCATCCAAAGCCAGACCAGTGTCACGCAGCCACGCCGGCGGCGCGGCCTGGATTGCCCAGAAGATGACGTCGACTGCCCGACGACCCTGACCTGCGATGTAAACGGCACCTGGCTTGACCGCTTCCACATAGCAGTCGGTGCACACCTCGATGCCCCGCTCATCCAGCAAGCGCTTGATGCGCCGTCTTAAGGCGGGCGGATGCGAAGGCAGGATCTCTGATGTTGCGCTGAAGAGAACAAACTGCAGCCTCGGCTTCCCCTGACCGGCTAGAGCAGCCTCCCGGGTCAGCCGGTGGTGGATGGCCAGTAGCAGCTCAACGCCCGCGGCTCCCGCTCCCACCATCCCGATCCGGACGCTGGTCCCGCTTTCGATAATCGTCCTGCGGACCGTCTCAAACCGTGTGAGGAATACTTCGAACGGTTTGATCGATATCGCGTGCTCCGGCACGCCCGGCACATCCGAACTGGGGCTTGAGCCGGTGTTGATCGAGAGCAGGTCAAACGAAACCGAACTGCAATCCCGGCAGATGACGCGGTTGTTCGCGAGATCAATGCCTATGGCCTCCGTGAGACAGAGGGAGGCACCCGCCGCTTTGGCGACCGCCCCCACATCAATCCGGGCCTCGTCGGGACTATAGTGGCCCGCAATAATCCCGGGCACCATGCCCGAGTAGAGCGCATACGAATGGTGCGTGATGACTGTCAGCTGAGCGCCCTCAAGGAAGCGAAGACTGAAATCGCGCATCGCTATGAGATGCGCGTGGCCGGCACCTATCAGCACCACACGCTTAAGCTCGGGCAGTTGCGGCTGCGTCTTCATCGGCTTCGTGACTGCAGGGGCTATAACGCCGCGAAAGCTCTTCGCGTCGGCCGATCCCAATCTGCCAGGAGCTTACTCCACCTCTATAGTGAGCTCCATGTTCGGGTGGATGCCGCAGAATGCCTTGAAGGTGCCGGTTGTGGGCAGGGCAATGGTGATGGTCTCGCCTGGTTCCTGGGCGCCGGAGTTGAAGTCGAAGCGTGGGTCGTAGATCCGCACGTTGTGGGTGCGCGTATCGTCGTTGAGGATGGTTAGCACCTCCCCCCGCTTGATAACGACGTGCCCTGGGGTGAATTCTTTATTTCGCTGACTGACCGTTGCGGTAGCTACCGCTTTTTCATCACCCGAGGCCGTCTCCAAAGATGCTTGTCGCTTGCTGAGTGAAAACTCCTGGGATGGTTTGGGCGGATTCTCGCTGGAAAGCGTGTAGAGGAAGGCGATCAGCGCTTGCCGCTCCTCGTCCGTCAGATCGATCCGAGACGGCATCTCCCGGGATCGCGTAGGCCTGTCGACGCCGCCGGCCTCATAGTGGCGGATCACCTCCTCCAGCGTCTCCATCGAGCCGTCGTGCATGTAAGGCGCCGTCCACGCCAGCTCACGTAACCCGGGTGTCTTGAACGCGAAATTGAGCCTTTCGAGGCCCACCACCGGTCCTCGCCCCAGATCATCTTCGGAGGGCAAGCCAATGTCGTGGAAGCTGTGATCGGTAAAGGCGAAGCCGGTGTGGCAGTTGATGCAGCGCGCCTTACCGATGAACAGATCAAACCCCTTCTTTTCCTCCTCAGTCAGGGCGTTCTCGTCGCCTTCCACCCAAAGATCGAACCGTGTTTTCGGCGAAACCAACGTGCGCTCGTACGCAGCGAGCGCTTTGAGCAGGTTGTCAGCACGGACCTTGGGATCGGAAGGGAACGCGCTGGCGAAGGCAGCCTTGTACTCTGGATCGCGGGAAAGCCGCTCCACGATGCGCTCAAGGGTTTCACCCATCTCATCGGGGTTCTGGATGGGCTCCTTCGCCTGCAGCTCCAGGCTCTCGCTCCGCCCATCCCACATCAAGGATCGCCGTGCCCACGCCAAATTCCAGAGAGTTGGCGTATGGCGCTTCAGCGGCCGGCCGGTTACACCTTCGCCAGTGGGTACGCCATCCGTGAATGCAAGCCTTGGATCGTGGCAGCTGGCGCACGAAATCTTGCCGTTGGAGGACAGCCTAGGGTCGTTGAACAACCGCTCACCAAGAGCAACCTTTTCCGGCGTAATGGGATTATCCGGCGGCTGAGGTATTGCTTTCGGGCGGGCGAAGGCCCTCTTTACCCGTGCCCGAATGGCCTCCGCGTCAGATTGCTTAACTGTCGTGCTGCCTGGAGTTCCAAAGGCGGCTACCGTTCCAAACCCGACAATGACTGCGCCCAGAAGGACGCAAAGTCGGGCCGCAGGCCCCCAAAGCATTTTCTCCTACCAATAAACCGAGGAAAGCTCTTCAATCTTGGTGGCCAACTCAGAGAACTCTTCCGGGCTCATCACCGGCTGACCTGGTGGCATGGCCCCGGGGAAAGCCGTCTTCATTTTTTCGATGTGTGAGCGGATTTCCTGCAGTTTTGCCGCGTCGATCTGCTCGAGTTCCTTCGCAACCTCGTCGTACATGTCGCTCGCCGTCCAAACAAATCCGCGGCTGTCCTGATACTCCATCGGATTGACGATCCGGCCGTCCTCGATGGCGGCCTCGTATTCTGATGCCGCGACCTTCAGCACCTCGTTCGCGCTGCGCACCGTGAAGCTCCGCAGCGGCGGAGTCATGAATGTCTTGAATTTCTCGAGCGCCGCGGAGAGCCGCTGCTGAACGACCTTGGCATTCTGCTCGTAGGCGCGCATGCGCTTTGCCTTAACGGCCTCCGCCTGAGCCTTCAGCTCACGGTCAAAGGGCGTGACGCCATGCAGCTTGATGTAGCGCTCCATGGCCCCGTAAAGCTCCTCGGCCGGATGCAGGAAGTGCACGACCGCGTCATCCCAACGGCCCTCACGGATCAATTCGTCGCCAACCCGCAGGTGACCCCGCATCAACGCAATGTCGCGGTAAATACGGATGCGCGTGTCCCTTGGTCCGCCGTCCGTCAGGTAGGCTTCGCCGGCCTGCGGTGCCGCCAGCATGTTTGGCGCACCTGGCTCGCTCGCGCCAGGCTGACTGCCGTGATTGTGCTGCATGGTGTCCTCAGCGGTAACGCCAGTCGCAACAGCAGCGCCTGCCAGGGTTGCAGTGCCAATACCGAGCCACAGACGGCGATTTCGGATGATCATGCTAACCTCCTGGTCAAATCAGGCGCTATTATTGACGGCCAGCGTCAAGAAACAAGGCGTTTCTACTGCCGAATCATCGCAGGAGCCGGTAATGATTCTGTCAATTGGGGATGTGCTTAATGCAGCGGAAGTTGCGAATGCGGTTTCCGTTCTCAACAAGGCCCGCTTCGTCGATGGCCGCGCGACCGCCGGTTTCGCAGCTCGAGCCGTAAAATCCAATGCCCAGGCGCGCGAAAGCGAAGACATCGAAACCTTGCGCGAAATGATCGCCGACCGGCTTCGGGCCAATGCCGTGTTTGAGATGGCCGCCCGCCCGAAGCGGTTCATCGGCCCAATGTTCTCACGTTACCGGGTCAATGATGCCTACGGTGAACATGTCGACGAGCCGATCATGGACGGCGCGCGGACGGACATATCGTTCACCCTGTTTCTGTCCCCGCCGGAAACATACGACGGTGGCGAACTCATTATCGCGTCGCCCGCGGGCGAGGACGCCGTCAAGCTGCCGGCAGGAAGCGTCATCGTTTATCCCTCGACAACGCTCCATCGGGTTGCGCCGGTGACGCGCGGCGAACGCCTTGCTGCTGTTGGCTGGGTGCGGAGCTTTATCAGAGATGCGGCGCAGCGGGAGCTGCTCTTTGAGCTCGACACCGCGCGCCGCCAGCTCTTTGAACGCGAGGGATCTTCCCAGACGTTCAATCTCGTCTCGAAATCCCTCGCCAATCTGATCCGTATGTGGAGCGAAGACTGAGCGATTAGTCGCTGTCTGCCTCGTTGGCGGGCGCCGCCTGCAGCTGAGCGTACTTCTGCTCACCGATGGTGTTGAGAAGCTGCAGCTGGCTTTCCAGGAAGTCGATGTGCCCCTCTTCGTCTTCAAGCAGCTCCTCGAAGAGCTCCATGGAGACATAATCTTCCGCGTCGTGGCAGATCTTGCGACCTTGGATGTAGAGGTTACGAGCGTCGTACTCGCCGGCGAGATCCGCTTCGAGCAGTTCCCGGATGTTCTGACCGATCCGCAACGGCGCGATCGTTTGCATGTTCGGGAGGCCTTCCAGGAAGATGATGCGCTTCACGAGCTTGTCCGCGTGGACCATCTCCTCCATGGACTCCTCCCGCTCCTTCTTAGCAAGGAGCGTGTAGCCCCAGTCCTCTGCAAGCCGGTAATGGAGCCAATACTGGTTAATGGCGCCCAGTTCCAGCCGAAGTGCCTCGTTCAGCACATCGATGACTGCCTGCTTGCCCTTCATCCCAACCTCCTCATCCGGGAATCAATAATCCTTCGATACCCGGTCGCTTACTCGGCTGCAATCAAAGCGGTACGAGGGAGGTTGAGTTCCCGGCGACGCTTATTCAGACGAACAAGGCGGACTTTGGCAGTTGCGCAGGCATCTGGCGAGACGCGCCCTTCCCGCTCAAGCTTCTCGACAAGCGCATAGATCGTCGAAACGGCAAGAGGTGCGCAGCTGCAGCAGGCCATTTTTTTCGACAGATGGCGATAAACGACACCCGGAGTCGGCAAGGGAGCGTTGGGCTGGGAGAGGATCTCTACGAGAGCTTCCTCGATTTCCCTGTCTGAAATGACTGCACAGGAACAGATGATCACGCTTCCCCCTTCCAGCCCCGCGGGGAATTGTGTCCCCCAGTGCGAAGCTGCCTAATACGCACAACCCAGGGCCAAAATCCGACTGGCGTAGTAGGAGATAAAATCATAATTCGCCAGTCGACCTCGCGAGGCATAATGACACGCGGTCTCAACGAATCATCCGTCAGCGCAGAACCTTGCCAGCAACAGCTTCAACCGCAGAGTGCGGGCGAGCAGCGCGTTTGCGCTCCCGAACTTGCACCTCCGGCGTTTCGTCCTCGTCCCGGAGAGGCGGGGTTCCCGCCATATCAGCCAGCGTGTGCTGATCGAGAACGCTGATGAAGGCTTCGAGTGCGTTGTCCAGAACGCGGCTGATGGGCTGCTCCTTGCCCTTGCCGCGGCCCTTCGTCGGGACCTCGCCCTCGATCGCAACGTGCGTCACCTCCGTGGCGCGAACCACATCGCCAATGCGAATAGCTGACGGGTCCTGCGCCAGTCGCACGCCACCGTGACGCCCGCGCACCGCTTTCAGGAACTTCGCGCGCGTGAGGATGTGGACGATCTTGAAGACGTTCTGCTGGGTCAGCCCCAGGCTCTCGGCAATGTCGGCCACCTTGACCAATTCACCGCGCGCATGGGCGCAGTGAATGAGTATACGGATCGCATGGCTGGTTTGTTTTGTCAGACGCATGGCTCGACCCTGCCCGACCTCCCTTTTGACCGGACGCCACTTTACCTACGATGCGCCCGAACGCATAGCATTTCTTTACACGAAAAATAAAGTATGCGCGTCGAATTCGCCTACGCCCGGCCCTATTGCCTCAGGCGGCCTGAAGTTTCTCGCTCCGCCTGACGCGGGAACGCTGGACCAACGCGATCCCGCCGACTGCCAGCAGGGCCGCGCCGATGGGCCAGAGTGTCGATGGACGACGGGCCGGCTCTAGGACTGCAATGATTTCGTACCCGACATCGAGCCCGATTCTCTTGGCGTACGAGCCGAACTGCACGTTGGTGATCGAGACAGTGTCGCCCAGGGCCGTTACGGTTAGCCCCATCTGACGAAGACGCTCGGGAGCGGGTTTCTTCGGACCAAGCCGGAGGCTCACCGTCTTCTCGACTTCATCCCCGTTGAGATTGAAGCCCACCACTTTCACGGCCATGCGATAGTTGTCCGGCGCCTCGGCGACACGAGTCATGAACTCCTGCGCCGGCCTTTCGACGTACTTCGGATAGAACTGATCGATAAACCAATCCGGCCTGAGAAGCGCGAAACAGGCCACTAACAGCACGGCGCTCTCCCAAAGGCGAGAGCGCGTCACGAACCAGTTCATGGTGGCCGCAGAGAAGATGAGGATGGCAGCCAGGGATGCAGCAACCGCGACGGTCAACTCCCACCAATTATCGTATCCGATCAGCAGCAGGGCCGGATTAAAGATGAATACGAACGGCAGGATCGCTGTGCGGAGGGAGTAGAAGGCCCCCTGAAGTCCGGTCTTGATGGGGTCTTCTTTAGAGATGGCTGCTGCTGCGAACGCAGCAAGCCCCACCGGCGGCGTGATGTCGGCCATGATGCCGAAGTAGAACACGAACAGGTGCACCGCGATCAGCGGGATGGCGAGACCAGCCTGAGCGCCGAGCTCGACAACGACCGGGGCCATGAGCGTCGCGACAAGAATGTAATTGGCGGTGGTCGGAATACCCATGCCGAGCACGAGGCTCGCCGCCGCAATGAGCAAGAGCATCAGGATGACGTTCCCGCCAGAGAGGTACTCGACGAAGTCCGTCATCATCAGCCCGAGGCCCGTCAGGGTGATCGTGCCAACAACGATGCCCGCGGTTGCCGTCGCCACGGCAATGCCGATCATGCTCCGGGCGCCCTGTGCCAAGCCTTGGAGCAGATCATTAATCCCCTCATGCAGGGCCGTTGGCACCGACTGGCCACGGAAGAGCGCGATAAGTGGTTTGCGCGTGAGCACGATGCCGATCAGCGTGGCGCAGCCCCAGAACGCGGATAGACCAGGCGAGAGCTGGTCGACCATCAGGCACCACAGCAGCACGACCAGGGGGATCAGGAAGTCCAGACCCGTTCGCGTCACGTCCCACGCGCGCGGCACGTGAATGACCGGCGCATTGGGATCATCGAGCTCGAGATTAGGATAGCGGCTAGCCAGCCAGACCGTTCCCACGTAGATCACCGCTGTGATCAGAGCCAGCGCCCAGGCGGCGCTGGGGCCGAATGTAGCCTGTATGGCGATCACGCCGTAGTACAGCAGGCACAGGACAATGATCATCGACGAAATGCCAAGCCCTGTGCGCAACAGGCGCATTTTCATCGGCATTGTTTCCCGCTGCAGCGGTTGGGAGCCGATTTTCACCGCTTCCAAATGGACGATGTAGAGCAGCGCCAAATACGAGGCGATCGCCGGAAGCGCCGCGTGTTTCACAATCTCCGAGTAGGGAATTCCCACGTACTCGACCATCAGGAACGCGGCGGCGCCCATGACCGGCGGCATGATCTGACCGTTGATGGACGATGCGGCCTCAATTGCGCCTGCTTTCACGCCGGAAAGGCCCGTGCGCTTCATCAACGGAATGGTGAAAATGCCGCCCGAAACAACGTTGGAAACGGACGATCCGGACACCACACCGTTAAGCGCCGATGAAATGACGGCCACCTTTGCAGGCCCGCCACGGAACCGGCCGAGCAACGCAACAGAGATCTGCATCAGCCAGTTTCCGGCTCCCACTCGGTCGAGCAATGTTCCAAAGAGCACGAAGAGGAAGACGAAGCTGGTGGAAACGCCCAGCGCGACGCCATAAACGCCTTCGGTCACCAGCCACTGATGATTGAGGAATTTCGCGAGCGAGGCGCCCTTGTGTTGAATGACCTCGGGCATATACGGCCCGACGAATGTGTAGGTGATGAACGCCGTCGCGACGATCACCATCGGAATTCCGAGGGATCGCCGGGTGGCCTCGAGCAGGACCAGAATGCCCACGCCCGCGGTGAGAAGATCGAAATCGGTCGGTTGCCCAGGCCTTAACGCGAGCTCCCGATAGAAAAGGAACAAATAGGCTCCCGCGAACGCTCCAACGAGCGCAAAAATCCAGTCAATCAGAGGAATTCTATTCCGCGGCGACGATTTGAATGCGGGATAGGATGTGAAAGCCAAGAACAGCGCGAAGCCCAGGTGTATCGAGCGCGCCTGGGTATCGTTGAAAATGCCGAAGCCAAAAATGAACGGCAGCGGAGAAGCGTACCAAAGCTGGAACAACGACCACGCAATCGCGGTCACCAGCAAAATGCCATAAGCGAAACCAACTGGCTGTCGGCCGCCAAAATCGGATTCAGCGACGAGCTCTTCGAGATCGACCTGTGGCGCGGAAGATTTCTGGTCGTCGCGCATGCGGCCTCCCAGCGGTCTCTTCTCCAATCGTACGTATTCCGAATAGCACAGACCGGAGGCGCGCATCACGCCCCCGGTCCAGGATCCGAAACCGGGTGCTTAGTTCACCCAGCCCTTTTCCTTGTAGTACTTGAGCGCACCCGGGTGCAGCGGCACCGAGAGGCCATCCTTCACCATCTTGGCCGAGTCGAGATTGGCCAGAGCGGGATGCAAGCGTTTGAACTCGTCGAAGTTCTCGAACACTGCCTTGACGAGCTGATAGACGACATCCTCCGGCGTCTTCTCCGAGGTCACGAGCGTAGCGAGCACGCCGTAGGTCTCGATGGGATCCGGGTTACCCTGATAAAGCCCGCCAGGGATGGTGACCTTTGCGTAGTAAGGCTTCTCGGAAACGAGCTTGTCGACTGCCGGGCCGGTGATGGGAACCAGCTTGGCGCCGCAGGTTGTGATGGGGTCCTGTATGTTGGCCGACGGGTGACCGACCGCATAGAAGAATCCGTCGATCTTGTTGTCGCACAATGCCGGGCCATGCTCGTCAGCTTTCAGCTCGGAAGCGAGCGAGAAATCGCTGATCTTCCAACCCAGGGCGTCAAGCAGCTCCTCCATGGAGGCACGCGTACCGGAGCCCGGATTGCCGATATTGAAGCGCTTGCCCTTGAAGTCCTCAAAGGTTTTCACGTTAGCGTCGGGACGCGCCAACACCGTGAACGGCTCCGGATGCACTGAGAAGACGGCCCGCAGCTCCTTGAAGGCACCATCCTTCTGGAACGCGCCCAAGCCCTGTGCCGCGTTGTACTGAACGTCCGACTGCACCATGCCGAAGTCCAGGTCGCCCGTGCGGATGGCGTTCACGTTGTAGGCCGAACCGCCGGTGCTCTCCACCGAGCAGCGGATGCCATGATCCTTGCGATCCTTATTCAGCAGCCGGCAAATGGCGCCGCCCGCAGAATAGTACACGCCGGTCACGCCACCGGTGCCGATCGTGATGAACTTCTGCTGAGCCATAGCAGGAGCGGTCAGAAAACCGATCGCAGCTATCGCTGTAGCGAATATACTGGCTCGTCTCATGCGCATGCTCCCCTGTTGAAGCGGGTTGAAGCTCAAGTCGATGGTAGCGACTGGAGTGCTGCGTCGACTGCATCACCGAAACGTTCGACGATGCGGTCGATATCCTCGCTCGTCACGATAAAAGGTGGCGCGAGCATGTTGTGATCGCCCAGTTTCCCGTCGATCGTGCCTGGCATCGCATAACACGCCAGCCCGCGGGCCATTGCTTCGCTCTTAACCCGCGCGTTGAGGGAAAGAGCCGGATCGAACGGCATTTTTGTGGAGCGATCCTTCACATACTCAATGGCCCAGAACAGGCCGCGCCCGCGGATGTCGCCAACGTGATGATGATTGGCGAACCGCTCTCTCAAGCGACGCTCCAGCCGCTCGCCCTGCTGGCGCACATTTTCAAGGAGGTTCTCTTTGATGATCGTTTCCTGAACTGCGAGCGCCGCGGCGCAGGCCACGGGATGGGCCATGTAAGTGTGCCCATGCTGGAAGTAGCCGCTGCCGTCGCGGAACGCGGCATAAATCTCCGACGAAAGCAGCACAGCACCAATCGGCTGGTAGCCACCACCCAGTCCCTTGGCAATGATCAGGAGATCCGGCGAAACCCCTTCTTGCTCGCAGGCATGGAGCGTGCCGGTGCGGCCCATGCCGCACATCACTTCGTCCAGGATCAAAAGGATGCCGTAGCGATTGCAGATGTCCCGTACACGCCGCAGGTATCCAGGCGGAGGCGTGGTACAGCCCTGCGTTGCCCCCCCAACCGTTTCGGCCACGAAGGCGATAACAGTCTCGGGACCGAGCTCGCAGATTTTCTCTTCCAGCTCGTTCGCAAGCCGCTGTCCGTATTCCTCCAGTGTCTCGTTATCCCGTTTCTCCCGATAGGCGTAAGGTGGCGACACATGGTGGCTCTCGAAAAGCAACGGCGCGTACTGCTGCCGCCGCCACATGTTCCCGCCAACAGCGAGAGCGCCCAGCGTATTGCCGTGGTAGCTTTGCCGGCGCGCGATGAAATTCCGGCGCTGCGGCTCCCGGCGCTCGACGAAGTACTGCCGCGCCATCTTCAGTGCCGCCTCAACCGCCTCTGAGCCACCGGACACAAAGTAGGCGTGCGATAAACCTTTGGGTGCATGCTCGATCAGAATATTGGCCAGTCGCTCCGCTGCTTCGGTTGTGAAGAAGGACGAGTGAGCGTAGGCAATCTTGTCGAGCTGGGCCTTGATGGCTTGGTTGACGGCCGGATGGCCATGACCCAGGCATGAAACGGCCGCGCCACCTGAAGCGTCGATGTAGGCCTTGCCGTCGCTATCGAAAATTTCGATCCCTTTGCCACCGACCGCGACGGGGAGAGTTCCGTGAATGCGCCGGTGCAGGATTCGACTTGTATATTCGCTCATGTGTCGCGTCGCCTTGAATTTCCCTGATTCGTGTAACTGCCAAACCGAGACAGCAGCTTCTCCGCCTTCGTTATTGCTGCAACGGCACGATCACCTCGTCGTGCGGCGACGAGTGCGGCTAAGCACTCCATGACGATGAATGCGGGACTCATCGTTTGGAGGAATGATGGTGTATCTGTCGGAACAATGATCGCCACCGTGGCGGCCCTGGCGATTGGCGCCGTACGGCTGTCCGTGATGGCAATGACCTGTCCTCCGCGCTCGGCGGCGTAAGCAACGGCCTCTGCGGTTTGGCGCGTATAAGGCGAAATGCTCAAGCCCACCAGAGCGTCACGCGGAGACAAATCGCGCAGGGCATCGAGGCCGATCGAACCCGCCTGATCGAGCAAGTGGGTTTTCTCACCGATCAGCGAGAGTAGGTAAGCGCCCAAATAGACGGGGGCGAAACCCGAGCGGGCGCCCACGCAGAAAACACGCTCACTATGCTCGATGATGTCCGCCGCGCGCGCTAGGGCCGACAACGTCTCCGGCTCGCAAAGTGTCCGCAAATGGCCGGAGAGGACGGCCAGCATGTCGACTATGAGGGCGCTGTCGCCGTCGAGGTCGCGCCGCGCCCGCAACCCCTCCGCGCGTTCGTGAAACGGCATCTCGCGGGAGCGAGCCGCGCGCGTAAACAATTCCCGAAGGTCACCAAATCCGCTGTAGCCGAGCCGCTGGGCGAGCCGCGTCATGGTGGCAGGCGTCACCTCCGCGCGGCGGGCTGCCTCCCGCATGGACAGAAACGCGACATCGTCCCGGTGATCGAGCAGCCATCGCGCGGCGACCTGCAGTTGCGGCGGAAGCCGATCGAATGCTGACAGAAGCTCTTCCTCAACAGCACGAACATTCATGGGAAGAATAGATCACGGGGCGCGGCTCCCTGCAACACTCGTTTCAGTTGAGAGGAGAAAGAGTCAAAGTGTTTCATGGACCGGCGCGGAGCAGGGAGCGACGATTAGGCTCCCTTCGCGCATTGTTCTGCGGTATCTCTAGTTGCCCCCGCTCGAAGATGCAGGCGTCCATGGACTTCATTTTCATGCTGACGCACCAGGATCGGACCGTCGAGGATCCGCTCAGAATTCTCGACGAAGTCGCTTCGCTTGGTCTGCGCCATATCGGCTTCAAGGACGTGGGCGCGTCGCCCCGGCTCCTCGCCCAACTCACCGAGCGCATTCGGGAAGCCGGGGCGATCTCTTACATGGAGGTTGTATCAACCGATCCGACGGGAAGCCTGCACTCCGCTGAAATTGCCCGTGATCTCGGCGTGGATCGCCTGCTCGGTGGCACGCAGGTGGATGAGGTTCTCTCCGTTCTTTGGGGGAGCCAGACGAGCTATTTCCCGTTTGCCGGAAGACCAGTTGGCCACCCCACCCGCCTTGAGGGCGACCAAACGGAGATCGAAAGTCAGTGTCAGACCCTTATCGACAAAGGCTGCGCAGGGGCTGATCTGCTGGCGTTTCGATCCATCCAATCCAACCCGCTCGAACTCATCGCGGCGGCGCGCCGCGGACTCGGCAGTCGCGGCTATCTCATCGTCGCGGGCTCGATTAACACGCCGGAGCAGATCCGTACGCTCCGTAAACTGGGAGTCGATGCGTTCACCATCGGCTCCGCTGTCTTCGATTACGTGTTCGCTCCCGGCGCTCGCTCTGTACGCGATCAGCTTGAAGGTATTCTGCGGGAATGCACCGCTTTGATCGACAGCTCTTGACGAGCTATCGGTGAACCGCCTTCAAAGGCCGCCGAGGAAAATGACCAATCGGCCCGGCGCTGGCTTGATCCCGAACTGTCGGAAGACCTACGCAGCAGCCTGCAAGCCGAGCCGGACGATATTGAGGAGCCCTCTCCCAGATGCGCCCCGTGGCCGAGTTTCCAGAAGAAGCGCGACGTCAAATTCGCGCCGTCCTGACAGACATTGACGACACGTTGACCGAGGGTGGTCGCCTACCTCCGACGTCGTACAGCGCCATGGCGCGTCTCAAGGAAGCGGGCTTGGCCGTTGTACCGGTCACAGGTCGGCCGGCTGGCTGGTGCGATCTCATCGCCCGTCAATGGCCGGTGGACGGCGTGGTCGGAGAGAACGGTGCCTTCTACTTTCGTTACGATGACGCGCGACGCATCATGATAAGACGCTATGCGAAGACGCCCGAAGAGCGCGAGCGGGACCGGCGCGCCCTTGAAGCCATTCGCGAAGCCGTTCTTGCGGAAGTGCCTGGCGCCGCTGTCGCGGCTGACCAACATTACAGGGAAGCCGATCTCGCCATAGACTTTTGCGAGGACGTGCCGCCGCTGCCGAAAGACGCCGTTGCGCGCATCGTCTCGATCTTCGAACGCTTCGGCGCAACAGCTAAGGTCTCGTCCATTCACGTCAATGGCTGGTTCGGAACCTACGACAAGCTCACGACGAGCCTGCGGTTTCTGAAAGAGGAACTCGACATCGATGCGCGGGCCTGCCCCGAAACGGTTGTTTTCGTGGGCGATAGCCCCAACGATTCTCCCATGTTTGGATTCTTTCCCAATTCGGTCGGCGTGGCCAACGTCATGAATTTCAAGGACGCTTTGCCCGCAGCGCCTGCGTGGGTAACGTCCGCACCCTCTGCTGCCGGCTTCGCCGAACTCGCGGATCTGTTGTTGGAGGTGCGCTGATGCTGCGAGAGGCTGGCCCTTCAAGAGAGCCATTCGATCTCGCCATTATCGGCGGTGGCGTGAACGGTTGCGGGATTGCGCGGGATGCCGTCGGCCGCGGACTTCGCGTCGCATTGTTCGAGAAAAACGACCTGGCGAGTGGCACGTCCAGCGCCTCGACCAAGCTGATTCACGGCGGCTTACGCTATCTCGAATACTACGAATTCCGGTTGGTACGCGAGGCGCTGATCGAGCGCGAGGTGCTCTGGGCCTTGGCGCCGCACATCATCAAGCCGATGCGTTTCATCCTGCCGCATCATCCGGCTATGCGGCCCGCCTGGATCCTGCGCCTTGGGCTTTTCCTCTATGACCATCTCGGTGGGCGGAAGGCGCTTCCTCCAACCCGTTCTCTCGCGCTTGCTGATGATCCCGCCGGCGCTCCTCTGAAGCCGGAGCTGCGAGGCCGCGCGTTCGAGTACTCCGACTGCTGGGTGGACGACGCGAGGCTGGTTGTTTTGAATGCGCGCGATGCGGCAGATCGTGGAGCGGTTATCCGTACACGGCACAAAGTCGAGCGGACCGAACGTCGAGCGGATCTCTGGGTTCTCCACGTAACGGACCTTCGCGATGGCACATCCGAGACGATTGAGGCGCGTGCGCTCGTCAACGCAAGCGGCCCGTGGGTTGATTTCGTCGATAAGACATTACGACCTGAAAAAAGCCGTCCTCGCACGCGACTTGTCCGTGGAGCCCACATCGTCGTTCCTCGGCTGTTCGAGCATGACCGCGCCTACATTCTCCAAAATGCAGATAAACGCATCGTTTTTGCCATTCCATACGAAGGTCGGTTCACGCTGATCGGCACCACCGATTTCGACCATCGGGAGTCGCTGGACGAAGTCAAAGCTTCGCCGGAAGAAATTTCATATCTCTGCGAAGCTATTTCCGGCTATTTCAGCAAGGCGATATGGCCGAGCGACGTGGTTTGGAGTTTCGCCGGCGTGCGCTCACTGCTGGATGATGGTGTTGATGCAGCGCAAGCTACAACACGCGATTACAAGCTGGAGATTGATGCGGACGGCGGCGCCCCCCTCCTTTCCGTCCTCGGCGGAAAGATCACAACTTATCGCCGCCTCGCGGAAGAAGCCCTCAATCTCCTCGCACCTCATTTCCCGGGCGTGAATAAGCAAGGATGGACGCATACAGCTCCCCTGCCGGGCGGTGACTTTCCGATGCAGGGCTTTTCTCAGCTGGTTGAAAAACTGGTGGCTCAGTATCCCGGTTTCGAGAAGCTTTACCTCGAACGGATAGCCCGCGCCTACGGCACCCGTGCCTCCCGAATACTCGGAAGCGCGCGTACGCCTGACGATCTCGGCGAGCAATTCGGCGGCGGTCTGAGCGAGGCCGAGGTGCGGTACCTGATGCAAGAGGAATGGGCCGAAACAGCCGCTGATGTCGTCTGGCGGCGTTCCAAGCTGGGGCTCGCCATGACGCCCGAACAGATCATGCGCCTCGACGAATGGATGGCCCAGCAAAAATCAGAGGCCGCCTCAGCCGGAACCGGAGCTGCCTGAACCGGTACCGGGTACCGCACGCTCGGTTAGGTGAGACGGCGCATCGCTGGCCGGGAACGACTCGATGGAACCCTCCTCCACCGGATCTCCCGTGCTCGCCGGCGCCACAACTTCCGGAATTGGCACTGGCCCCTTCTTGGCAGTCGGCGCCGTGTCGGCACTTCCAAGGAGTTGCCGCAGCACGTACTGGAGTATTCCGCCGTGCCGGTAATAGAGCACCTCCTGAGGCGTATCGATCCGCGCAATGACTTCGAATGATGTTTCCGTGCCGTCATCCCTCCGGGCGCGGACCAAAAGATTGCGCGATTTCGCGAACCCGCTCGCGATTCCCTCTGAGATTCCCTCAATGGAGAACGTTTCTTTACCCGAAAGTCCGAGGCTCTCGACGGACTGGCCGGGCAGGAACTGAAGCGGAAGAATGCCCATTCCGACGAGATTGGAACGGTGAATCCGCTCGAAACTCTCGGCAATAACCGCCCTCACCCCCTGCAAATATGGCCCCTTGGCCGCCCAATCGCGGCTTGAGCCTGAGCCGTATTCTTTACCCGCCAGAATGATGAGCGGGATTCCTTCGGTGATGTATCGCTGCGAGGCTTCGTAGATGGTCATCACTTCGCCGGTCGGCAGATAGGTCGTGAAACCACCCTCCGTTCCCGGAGCCAGGCGATTGCGAATACGGACGTTCGCGAAAGTGCCGCGAACCATCACCTCGTGATTACCGCGACGGGCGCCATAGGAATTGAAATCTTTCGGCGCGACACCCTGAGCGATGAGATATTTCCCAGCAGGCGAGTCCGCGCGGATTGCTCCAGCAGGCGAAATATGATCCGTCGTCACACTATCGCCCAGCAAGGCGAGCACGCGCGCCTCATGAATATCCGGCACGCTCGACGGCGCCTCGCGGGACATGTTCGTAAAGAACGGCGGATGTTGGATATACGTCGAATTCGGATCCCACGCGTAAAGATCGCCCGACGGCGCTTCAAGGGAACGCCAATGTTCATCGCCGTCGAAGATCCGCGCGTAATTCTGGCGGTACATCTCCGACGTGATGGCATTCTTTATGGTTTCCCGAATTTCTGCTTGGCTCGGCCACAAATCGCGCAGGAAAACAGGTTGCCCATTGGGATCGTACCCAAGCGGCTCCGTTTCCATATCAATGTCGATGCGGCCAGCAATCGCAAACGCCACCACCAACGGCGGCGACATTAGATAGTTGGCGCGGACCTCCGAGTGAATGCGCCCCTCGAAGTTCCGGTTGCCGGAGAGCACCGATGCGACGACCAGGCCTTTCTGAGCGATGGCTTCTGAAACCTCTGGCAGCAACGGCCCTGAGTTTCCAATGCAGGTCGTGCAGCCATAACCGACAAGATTGAAACCAAGAGCTTCAAGATATCGCGTAAGCCCAGCCTTATCATAGTATTCCGTGACGACGCGCGACCCCGGCGCCAGCGATGTCTTCACCCACGGCTGACGCCGCAGGCCACGCTCCACCGCCTTCTTCGCAAGCAGACCAGCCGCGATCATCACGGAGGGGTTGGAGGTGTTGGTGCAGCTGGTTATGGCCGCGATAACTACCGATCCGTGGCGGAGTTCTCTCGCGATGTCTCCATCTGGCTGAGGAAGAACCTGGCCTACATCCTTGGCAGGTGTTTCTCCCCACACGCCGATTTTACTGCCATCAGAAGATTTTGCCGATGCTCCCTTCTGGGTCGGCTGCGGAGCCGGCGGCAGCAAGGACGGCAATGCAGCCTCGAACGCCTCCTTCGCCTTGCGCAGTGGAATGCGATCCTGCGGACGCCCAGGCCCCGCAATACTCGGCTCCACGGTCGAGAGGTCGAGCTCCAATGTGTCCGTAAACACTGGCTCGGGCGCGTTGGCATCGTGGAAGAGGCCTTGCGCCTTCATGTAGGCCTCGACCAGCGCGACCTGCTCTTCCGAACGCCCAGTGAACCGCAAATAGTCCAAGGTCAGCGCATCGACCGGGAAGATGGAGCACGTCGATCCGTACTCCGGCGACATGTTGCCGATCGTCGCGCGATCGGTCACCGGCACCTTGCTCACACCCGGACCAAAAAACTCGACGAACTTGCCGACGACGCCCTTTTTCCGGAGCATCTGAGTGACTGTCAGAACAAGGTCCGTCGCCGTCGCGCCTTCGCGGAGTTCGCCGTAGAGGCGGAATCCGATTACGTCGGGGATCAGCATGGAAATCGGTTGGCCAAGCATGGCCGCTTCGGCCTCAATGCCGCCGACACCCCAACCAAGCACGCCGAGCCCGTTGACCATCGGCGTATGGGAGTCCGTGCCTACAAGTGTATCCGGGTAGGCGAGAGGCTTCTCGACGCCCTTCGGCACATCTTCCTCGCGAGCGCCGAACACCACCCGGGCCAGGTATTCCATGTTGACCTGATGGCAGATGCCGCCATTTGGTGGGCTGACGCGGAAGTTTTTGAACGCCTGCTGGCCCCACTTGAGAAACGCGTAGCGCTCGCCGTTACGCGCGTAGTCAAGCTCGGTATTGATGCGCATGGCATCCGGCCGGCCGAACACGTCTGCCTGCACGGAATGGTCGATCACAAGCTCAAGCGGCTGCTGCGGATTGATCTTGGCAGGGTCACCGCCCAGACGAGCCATCGCATCCCGCATGGCGGCGAGATCGACAATCGCCGGAACGCCCGTGAAATCCTGCATCAGCACGCGTGCCGGTGTAAACGCGATCTCCCGTTGCCCGCTCGCTTGCGGCTTCCAACTGGCCAGTGCCTCGATGTCCGCGCGGGAAACGGTTGTGCCGTTCTCATTCCTGAGAAGGTTTTCGATGAGGATGCGCAGTGAGTAGGGAAGCCTGCTGACGTCGAAGCCGTGTTCGCGCAGCTTGGCCAAGCTGTAGTAAGTGTACGTCTTGTCGCCTACGCGAAGTTCGGTCCGCGTGCCGAAGCTATCCATGGGTTTACTCCCAAACGGCGGCGCTGACGGAGCAGCTCGAATTGTTCCGCCAGCTGCGGAAACGATCGCCCCATCCATTGATGGATGCGGCTGAAGAGGACGCAGGAGGTAAGCCTCTGCATCCTCGAATAAAAGGCATGTCCATGGGTCGGGCGTCCTTGAGCCACCTCAAGATTGGCCTGCAGGATGAACATGCCGTGTGCCGAAGGAGTTCCAATCGGACGCCCGCAAGGGCTCGCTGCCAGCTACGCAGTGGCGAGCAGCAAGCCCTAGACTTTCAATCGCAGAGGCGTGAGGCTCAAAGGATCGGAAACATCGCGGATCCGCACACCCCGCTCACGGGCAAGCTGGGCTTCGCGGCGGGTGATATAGGCGGCCGAGCTGAAGATGATGAGGGCTCCAACCCAGGTCCAGATATCCGTGGTTTCACCGAGGAAAAAATAGCCGGCCAGCACTGCGAACGGCAGGCGGGAGAATTCGAAGGTAAAAACCATCGACGCATCCATGGATGCGAACCCGCGCAGGAGCGCCACGTGACCTAGAACGGCACACAGTCCCAGCCCCAGAAGATATGGCCACACCGCAAGCGGCGGCCATTCCCACACGAAAAGGGCGGGGATGAGGGAAGCCGGCGCGGCCCACAGATTGGTAATGAAGACGATCTTGTCGGGGTCGTCCTGCGCCGTCATCTGCTTGAGCAGCGGACCGATGATTCCGGTCGTTACGGCCGAGAAGAGAGCCACGCACTGCCCCCACCCAAATCCCAAGCCGCCCGGCCTCAGGATGATGAGCGCGCCGATGAAACCAACGACAAGCGCTGTCCACCGCCGGGCCCGTACCACCTCGCCCAGCCAGAACACGGCGAAAACCGTGGCGAACAAGGGCGCGAGGAAGCCAATGGCGGTCAATTCGGCGAGAGGAATCATCGACAAAGCCGAGAACCACGCCATCATCGAAATGACGGAGAGCCCGACGCGGACGCCATAAAGCCGAAACTGCTCAGAGTAAGCGAGAGAAGGCCCTCGCCAATAGAGCAACGGCGTCATCAGGATCAGGCAGAAGAAATTCCTGAAGAAGATCACTTGCAGCGGATCGACCCCGGCCTGCATGGCGTACTTTCCGAAGGTGCCGAGGCCGGCGAACGTCGCCATCGCCAGGACAACCCAGATTGCGCCGACTAGAGGATCATTGCGCTTTCCTGCCTTGCCGCTCGCACGCAACCGCGCGGCGAGACCACCGTTGCCCCCGCCGTTTGACACGCGTTTCCCTTCTTTCGCCTGTTCGAAAATGCTTTTCGCCAGAAGATGCGCTTAGCCGTCAAACCGTGACAAGCCTCTTCGCGCCGTGAGCATGACTGGCATGCTTCAACAGCGAACCGCTGGACGCGGCAGCCGGTGTAGGCCACTGTCCAGCACAAAGCGAACAACTGCATGAGGGAGACAGGAATGAGCGGAAGCGGTTCTGGATCGCGGGAAGGAGCTATCGCACGCGCGCGCCACTACATCGAGAGCGGCGCTTTCGAGGCGGATCTCGCGCGCCGTGTCGCCTACCGAACCGAAAGCCAGCTGCTTCCCGAGAGCCTCCCTCATCTTCTCGCTTACCTGAAGGAGGAAATGGAGCCCGCGTTCAACCGGATGGGCTTTAGCTGCCGCATTTATCCGAACCCCGTAAAAGGCCAGGGGCCCGTCCTTCTGGCGACGCGCATCGAGGATCCGAGCCTGCCTACGGTTCTTGGCTACGGCCATGGCGACGTGATCCGCGGGCTCGAGGAGCAGTGGACCAAGGGCAAGGGCCCCTGGATCACAGCCCGCGACGGCGACCGGCTTTACGGCCGCGGGACCGCGGACAACAAGGGCCAGCATACGATCAACATGGCCGCCCTGCAGGCCGTGATGGAGGAGCGCGGTGGCAGGCTTGGCTTCAACGTCAAGTTCATGATCGAGATGGGCGAAGAAGCCGGCTCCAAGGGACTGAAAGAGCTGGTGGCCGCCCACAAGGAAGACTTCGCCGCCGATGTGCTGATCGCCTCGGATGGCCCGCGTACGCGCCCTGAGCGTCCGACCCTCACCCTCGGCTGCCGCGGCGCCGTCAACTTTGATCTGGTCTGTGAGCTCAGAGAAGGCGGCCACCACTCCGGCAACTGGGGCGGCTTGCTGGCAAACCCGGCCATCATCCTCGCGAATGCCATTGCCACCATCGTGGGTCCGACTGGCGAGCTTCTCGTGCCGGAGCTCAAGGCGCCGCCAATGTCTGATGCGGTCCGCAAGGCGCTTGCCGATGTCGAGGTCGACGGCGGCGAAAAAGGTCCAAAGATTGACGAATGGTGGGGTGAACCCGACCTGACGCCTGCCGAGCGTGTCTACGGTTCAAACGTTCTCAACGTACTCGCGATCGGCGCCGGCATGCCGGGCCGGCCCGTGAACGCGATCCCGCCGAAGGCCATTGCGAACTGCCAACTTCGCTTTGTCGCCGGAACTGACATCAACGCCATTCGTCCGGCGCTGGAGCGCCATCTCCGCGAGAAGGGCTTCGACACTGTTCGCGTCACCGATCCACCGAGCGCCAATGATGGAAGCTTCACAGCGACCCGTACCGAGCCCGACAATCCGTGGGTGGTCTGGGCCGTCGAGTCAATTCAGCGCACGACCAACACGAAGCCAGCTGTCATTCCGCAGATGGGCGGCTCGATCTGCAACGACATTTTCACGGATGTGCTCGGAATGCCGACGCTATGGTTGCCGCACTCCTATGCCTCCTGTTCCCAGCACGCACCTGATGAGCACATCCTCATGTCGGTATCCCAAAATGCTTTGGAATTGATGGCCGGGCTCTACTGGGACCTTGGCGAAACCGACAGCCTGCCCCGTCGCTGAAATTTTCAAAGGTCATTCTCAACGGAAAGGCAAACGCTACAATGACTGAACCTTGCGATCTTTCCGCCGTCGAAGCACGCCGGCTGATCGGTCTGAAAAAACTGTCGCCTGTCGAACTTCTGGAGAGCTGCCTCAGGCGTATTTCAGAGGTCAACCCTACCCTGAACGCCATCGTCGCGATGGACGAAAAGGGCGCCAGGGAGGCCGCCAAGGCTGCCGAACAGGCCGTTATGCGCGGCGATGATCTGGACCTGCTCCATGGCCTTCCCCTCGGCATCAAGGATTTGCAGGCGACGGGCGGCCTCAGGACGACGTGGGGCTCCCTGATCTATAAGGATCATGTGCCCGAGCGCGACGAGGACACCGTAGCGAATTTGCGTGACAAAGGCGCGATCATCCTCGCCAAGACGAACACGCCGGAGTTCGGCGCCGGCGCCAACACCAAGAACCGGGTTTATGGCGCAACCGGCAACCCGTTCGATCCCGTGAAGACGTGCGGAGGATCATCGGGCGGTTCTGCCGTGGCCTTGGCGACAGGCATGGTGCCGCTCGCAACAGGGTCCGATTACGGCGGAAGCCTGCGCACGCCGGCTTCGTTCTGCGGCGTCAGCGGTTTTCGTCCATCCCCCGGCGTCGTCCCGGGACCGGAGCGGTCCTCCGCCCTATGTCCGTTTCCGGTGAATGGACCGATGGGCCGCACGATTGCCGACCTGCATCTTCTGCTCAAGGCGCAAATCGATATCGACAAGCGTGATCCGTTCTCCAACGACGATTCGCTGCGCATTCCTGAGGAACTGCCGCTCATCGACCTTGGCAGCCTGCGCGTGGCGATCTCAACGGACCTCGGCTGCTCTCCGATCGACCAAGACATCCGCCGTGTGTTCGGGGAGAAAGTCAGCACGTTCCGGCACGTCTTTGCGGAGACCCAAGACCGCGACCCCGATCTCGGGCCGGTTCACGACGTCTTCGAGATTTTGCGCGGCGTTTATTTCGTCGGTGCCCATCGCGAAAGGCTGGAAAAGCATCGTGACCTCTTAGGGCCCAATGTCATCGACAACACCGAACGCGGCCTGAAGTGGACTGCTGCGGACATCGCCTGGGCCAACGTCGAGCAATCGAAGATCTACCGCCGTTTCCTCGGCTTCTTCGACGAAGTCGACGTGCTTATCTGCCCTGCAGCCTCCGTATCTCCGTTCCCGCACGAACAATTGACGGTGACGGAAATCAATGGCGAGCCGATGCCCACTTACATGCGTTGGCTGGCAATTACCTACGGGCTAACGACGGCTATTCCGGCGGCCGCCACTATTCCATGCGGCCTTGATCACCTGGGTATGCCGTTCGGCATTCAGGTCGTCGGTCCGAACGGCTCGGATGCACTCGTGCTCTCCGTTGCTCACGCGCTCGAGCAATTGCTGGCCGAGAACCCGGCGACCGCACGGCCGATCCCCGATCTTGCCAAGCTGAGAAAGGCCTAAGCGGGCAGCTGAATGCTTCTGCGATTGCCGGAGCCGAGCCGTTGTGACGGCTCGGCTCTCTGTTTGCCTTGCCGCATGCCGCGTGTAAGTTCCGCTTCTGGTTTTCCGCGCTGCTGCGGTCGCCCTCTACAAAACTAAAGCGAAGGAGACTCACGTGGACAAGGAGCTTTGGGAGAAGGGCCTCGCCAAACGCAAGGCGGTGCTTGGCGAGGAGTATGTCAACAAAGCCATGTCCTCAGCGGATGATTTCAATCGTCCGTTTCAGGACATGCTGAACGAATACTGCTGGGGCACGATTTGGGGCGACGAGCGCATTCCCCCGAAAGTTCGCTCGATGATCAACCTCGGCCTAATCGCCGGTCTCAATCGCATGGAGGAATGGGAGCTGCACCTGCGCGGTGCCATTCGTAATGGCGTTTCGCGTGAGGAAATCCAGTCCATCCTGCATCAGATCGCTGTTTACGCGGGCATGCCGGCGGGGGTCGAGTGCTTCCGCATTGCTCGCCGCGTCTTCGCAGAGCTCGACGGCAACGCGTGAGCTAAGTCGCAAGCCTCCTCACACTGCCGGTTGGCCGGGAACAATTTCGCCCGGCCCATCGTTGGCGGCGAGCAAAGGAGGAGATTTGCGATGGCTGGGAAGATGAAAGCTGCGGTGTTCGTCGAGCCCGGCCGCATCGTGCTCGACGAAAAGCCCATTCCCGATGTGGGGCCACTCGATGCTCTTGTTCGCGTCACCACCACGACGATCTGCGGAACCGACATCCACATCCTCAAGGGAGAATATCCTGTCGCCCGCGGCTTGATCGTCGGCCATGAGCCGGTCGGCGTCATTGAGAAGCTGGGTTCAGCGGTCAAAGGCTATCGTGAAGGCCAACGCGTGATCGCCGGCGCTATCACGCCAAGCGGCCACAGCTATGCCTGCCTGGCGGGCGATCATGCGCAGGATGGCGCCGGCACAGCACACGGTTGGAAGCCCATCGGCGGCTGGAAATTCGGAAATACGATTGACGGCTGCCAGGCAGAATACGTTCTGGTGCCCGATGCGATGGTCAATCTGGCACCAATTCCCGATGGGCTGAGCGATATCGAAGTGCTCATGTGCCCCGACATTATGTCGACCGGCTTCTCGGGAGCGGAGTCCGCGGGCATAAAAATCGGCGATCTGGTCGCCATCTTCGCACAGGGACCAATCGGCCTTTGCGCGACCGTTGGCGCGCGGCTCATGGGCGCGACTGCCATCTTCGCCGTCGACATGCTGCCAGAACGGCTCGAAATGGCGCGCCGGCTCGGAGCTGACTACCTGATCAACTCGACCCAAACCGATCCTGTCGATGAAATCTTGCGCTTGACCGGCGGACGGGGCGTTGATGTGGCGATCGAAGCTCTCGGCAAGCAGGCAACCTTTGAAGCCGCGCTTCGTGTGCTTCGTCCCGGTGGCACACTTTCCAGCCTGGGAGTCTACAGTGAAGATCTAAGAATTCCGCTGAAGCCTTTTGCTGCGGGGCTTGGCGATTACCGCATCATCACCACGCTCTGCCCCGGCGGCAAGGAGCGCATGCGCCGGATGATGAACGTCATCGCCTCCGGCCGCGCTGACCTGAAGCCGCTTGTCACGCACCACTTCAAGCTGGACGAAATCGAAACGGCTTACGAGCTGTTCGCCAATCAACGGGACGGCGTTCTGAAGGTGGCGATCACGCCGTAACAAACTACGCGCGGTGTTCTGAAGAAATGAGAAAGACCCCGGAGAGTTCCGCCGCGATCTCTCCGGGGCTCTACCCCGCTGCTGTAATCATTTCATGGACGAACATGTAATGCTCAAATCGCGACTTGGTTCCTTGCTTGGGCAAAAATCCCAAGAACCGCGGCGTTTCAGCAACATCTACCTCACTGCGGCTGCTCACTGCCGAATTTTTCAAGCGCCGCTCTCACCTCGGGCGGAGGCAACGTCGAAGTCCGTTGCGCGACGTCGAAAAAGACCATCGTGCACTCCGCAGTCGTCGCACAATGCTCCTCTCCCGTTTGAAAAATGGCGTGTTGGAGCACGAACGATTTCGAGCCGACGCGGCCGATGCGCGTGCCAACGTCGACGCTGCCCGGAAAATGCAGCTCTTTCAGGAAATCGATGACCAGACGCACGATCACGAGCTCAAGGTTTGGCCCCCCGTAGCTCTTAAGCAACGGATAAACAAGTGCAACCCGTGCCTGCTCGAGAAAGGCCGCGTAGGCCGTATTGTTGATGTGTCCCACCGGATCCTGATCGCAATACCGGATCGTTACTGTGGTCCAGTGGTTGTAATGAGCGCGTGTGCGCAGCGGATTGATGTCGTTCTCAGCCATGTCCGTCTTGAGTTGGCGTCCTTGCAAAGGCTCTTGCGTGGATCATCGATGCGATTGCTCGGAAGGACCATCAGGTATTCAGTCGCTTCCCAAAGATGATCTTGCGCAGCTGTCCGGGGCAACGGAGACAGGAGGTGTTTAATGAGCGTCTACAAGATCATCGAGCTCGTGGGAACCAGCACGGAATCTTGGGAGCATGCAGCGAGAACCGTTGTCGAAAAGGCTTCGAAATCGCTGCGGGATCTGCGCATTGCCGAAGTGGTAGAACAGGACCTCGTAATCGAAGGCGGTGCCGTGCAGGCTTATCGGGTGAAGCTCAAGGTGTCGTTCAAGTACGAAGATCACACGTGACGCTAGGAGCGAAACCAATAACGCTTCCGTTCTTGCGGTTGGCTCCTACGTCCAAAATGAGTGTTGGGCACATCGGAGGCCAGAGCTGCCCACGCGGGCAGCTCCACGATGTTTTATTGCAGCCCCCGACTGCAATTAGTCGAAGACGATCACGCCGCGCGCAACGCTTCCTGACGTCAACAGGCGGAAACCTTCGTTGATCTCCTCGAAGCGGTACGTACGGCTGATGAGATCGTCGAGGTTGATGCGCTTGTCCATGTACAGGTCCGCGAGGATCCCGAAGTCGACAGTCGGCCGGACCGAACCGTAGTACGTGCCGGTGAACTTCTTCTCGAGGTACACCATGTTCGATAGCCCGATCGGCGCTGTGGCGCTGTAAGCCGGAATGCCAACGAGAACGGCGTGCCCACCGGGTGCTACGGCCTCGACGATCTGGACTGCAGTGGTCGGGCTACCAATGGCATCGAACGCATAATCGGCGCCCAATCCGCCAGTCAGGTCACGCACGCGGGCTACGACGTCTTCCTCGCGCCCGTTGATGGTGTGCGTCGCGCCGAACTGCTTCGCGTACTGTAGCTTGTTGTCGAGCAGATCGACAGCAATGATCATCCGTGCGCCGGCGAGCTTCGCGCCCTGCACCACGTTGAGCCCGACGCCACCGCAGCCGATGACAAGCACCGTCGCCCCCGCCGGCACTTGGGCATGACGAATGACGGCGCCGATACCGGTTGCCACGCTGCAGCCGATGATAGCGGCATGCGTCCACGGCAAATCCTTGCGGATGGATACAAGCTGCTCGGACGGGCACACGACGTACTCGGAAAACGTGCCGATCCGCGCCATCACGTTGACCGGCTCCCCGTTGAGCTTCAGGCGCGAGGTGCCGTCGTGCATGCGCCAACGGGGTGAATCGTTGTGGCCAGTGCACAGCACGGTGCGTCCCTGCGAGCAGTAAGGGCAATGCCCGCAGTGTGGACGGAACGAGAAAATGACGTGGTCACCAACCTTGACGTTGGAGACACCTGGCCCGACCTCCACCACCTCACCAGCAGCTTCATGGCCCAGCACCATGGGCAACGGCAGCGGCCAGTCGCCATTCATGATGTGCCAGTCACTCATGCACACCCCGGCCGCCTTCACTTTGACGCGGGCCTCACCCTCCTTCGGGCCTTCCTGTTCGAGGTCCAGAATTTCGAGCGGCTTGTTGACTTCGGTCAGCACTGCGGCGCGCATAGGCGTTCCCTCTCCTAAACTCTGAAGTGTCCTCACCTTATTGTTGCAGCGGTGCGTCGCCAACCACCCAGTTTGCACGTGCCGCATGTCGATTAGGTATGGGCCACCGCACCGGAGGAGCAAGGCACGGCGTGAACCTCTCGCGACAGTTGAAAAGCTTGCCCTCGCCGGTTTGCCATCTTTGGCGAGTACGTTTCCCTCTGCTAGACAAGAACATGAGCAGTCGCCGGGGATCAGGCGGAATGACAGGGCAGTCGACAGCGCTCCGAAATGGTCAGACCTTGGCAGAAGCCGACAAGGGGCGGAGTAATGGTGGCACTGGCGCCGCCAAGGCCGAACGGGCTGTTGCCTCCGCTGTTCGCACGGTGAACATCGAGGCCGAAGGCTTGGCGGCACTCGCGGAAGCGCTGAAAGGACCCATGGCCGATGCTTTCACGGAGGCTGTTCACGTCATCTCCGGCCTGCGCGGGCGCGTGATCGTCACCGGCATCGGCAAGAGCGGACACATCGGACAAAAGCTGGCAGCGACGTTTGCTTCGACAGGCACGCCGGCGTTCTTCGTTCACCCCAGTGAGGCTGCCCACGGCGACCTCGGGATGGTTACCAGGGAGGACGTCGTTCTGGCGATCTCCTGGTCCGGCGAGACGGTCGAGCTGACCAACATCATCAACTACTCGCGGCGGTTCAAAGTCCCCCTTATCGCCATCACGTCCCGCCGAGACTCCGCACTTGGGCGGGCCTCTGACATCGTCCTGGAGCTACCGCGGGCGAAGGAAGCCTGCCCGCACGGCCTGGCGCCGACCACATCGACGGCGATGCAGCTCGCCCTGGGCGACAGCCTCGCCATAGCGTTGCTTGAGGCAAAAGGGTTCACCGCTCACGACTTCAAGATCTTCCACCCCGGTGGCTCGCTAGGCGCACAGCTCAAGCTTGTGGGCGACATCATGCACAAGGGAGAAAAGCTCCCACTCGTCTCCGAGTACGAGTCGATGAGCGCAGCCCTCGTCATCATGACCCAGAAGAGCTTCGGCTGCCTTGGGGTTGTAAATGGCGAAGGGAAGCTGGTGGGGATTGTCACCGATGGCGACCTGCGCCGCCACATGGGCGAGCACCTGCTTCGGGCCAAGACTGGGGACATCATGACCCGCAAGCCGAAGACAGTAACGCCCGATACGCTCGCATCAGCTGCTTTGGAGCTGATCAATACCGCGCGGATCACGGCGCTGTTCGTTGTGGAAGACGAAAGGCCGGTCGGTATAGTGCACGTGCACGATCTGCTGCGGATCGGGGTGGCTTAAAGCTGCAAATATCTCCATTTTTGCGGTCGAAAAGCAGAGCTGTTTAAAGAATTTTCCGCATTTGGCATCCAAGAGCGGAAATTTTGTCGAATAATTTGCTTAGAACTCGAAAACAGCGAGCTGGGTTAGCCTGACGAATCTCCGAAATAAACGTCGATCCCCGAAACAAATAAGGCCCGGCTCCAAGGCCGGGCCTTAACCAACTCCCGAAAGCCGACCAGCTCAAGCAGCTTTCACGGCGGCGGCGCTCTCCTCTTCGCCCTCGACAGCGTCAACACCTTCAGCAGCCTCGGCTGCGGCGCGACGGCCGCGAGCGCTCTTGGCCAGCACTTCGGTGATCCGCTGCACGGCAGTCTGATCGTCCAGCTTCTCCACCGCGGCAATTTCACGCGCCATGCGGTCGAGCGCTGCCTCGTAAAGCTGACGCTCAGAGTAAGATTGCTCAGGCTGAGACTCCGAGCGGTAGAGGTCACGCACAACCTCGGCGATCGCAACTAGGTCGCCCGAATTGATCTTGGCCTCGTATTCCTGCGCGCGCCGGCTCCACATCGTCCGCTTGATGCGGGCACGACCCTTGAGCGTCTCCATCGCCTTCTTGACGATATCCTCGCTCGCAAGCTTCCGCATGCCGACGCTCTGCAGTTTGCCCGTCGGCACACGCAGCGTCATTTTGTCCTTCTCAAACGTAATGACGAAGAGCTCGAGCTTCATGCCCGCGATTTCTTGCTCTTCGATGCCAACGATGCGGCCCACACCGTGGGTCGGATAAACGATGTACTCGCCAACCGAAAAACCGTGACGAGCTTGCGTTGGCTTCTTAACCTCTTCAGCTTTCGGCTTGGTTTCCTTTGTTTTTTCTGCGCTCGCCTTAGGGGCGACGGGAGCTGAAATCTTCGGCTGGGCCGGTTTGGCCATTGCGGCGACAGCCGGTCTTTGAGGCTGAGCGGCCTTCATCGCGGTCTTCGCCGGCTGGGCAGAGCGTGTCGCGGCGGCTGGCGCAGCAGCCTTAGCCTGTACTTTTTCGGTCGCCTTCTTGCTAGCAGATGCTGTCTTCACCCCAGTCTTGCCCCCCGCTTTCTCGGAAAGTTTTGCCGGTTGAACAGCAGCTTTCGTTTGCACAGCTGCCTTGGTTTTACTCACCGCTGCTTTTGCGTTCACTTCAACTCTTTCCGTCAATTTACGCTCACTTACTAGAGAATTCTTGGCGGCAGCGCCCATTTTTGCGGTTTTTGCGCTTCCAGATGCAGTCTTCGCTGTCGACGACTTGGCTACCGGGACTTTTTGCTTGGAAGCCGTGGCCGTGCGCTCGAGCCGATCCTTCACCTTTTCGCCCGCGCCCTTAGGCTTGACAGGCACCTTCGTCTTCTGAGCCATTGGTCATCTCACCTGCTAAGGGGTCGCGCTCGACGCATATGCGGCCGCGCATCCCGCCCAATCGAGGGCGTCACGACAAGATTAATTTGTCGACAAGGTTGCCACCGGCTAAGCGTGCCATTGCCAAACTATGGCCCTTGTGCGGGGCATAGTTTTCTGTTCCACATCGCAGACTTGGCTGGCGTTCCGCGCATAAAGTCCCGCTGTTCAGAACCATGCAGCGCGGCTTGGGTCATTCAGGCGAAAACGACGTGAGCCCAGACACCCGGCCCTCGCGTTCCCCATTCCGTTCAGCTACGCTACAACGGCAATTATGTAACACATTTTTCACAAAAAAAGAAGTCTCCAAAGGTTAACGGAACCGGCTCACACCAATTTTGCAATTGGCGTGCCGGTCCGAAACGGAATTGGAGACAAACTCGGATCTGAAACCCCGCTACAAATCAGGCCGACCGCCGCTGGTCGAAGACGTAACCAGCCCCGCGAACTGTGCGGATCGGGTCGTGCTCCTTCCCGCGCACCAATGCTCTCCGCAACCTCCCGATGTGAACATCGACAGTTCTCTCGTCGATATAGGCGTCTCGACCCCAAACGCCGTTCAATAACTGCTCCCGGGACAAGACGCGGCCCGGGCTTTGCATCATGAATTCAAGCAGCCTGAACTCGGTCGGCCCTAATCGCACCTCGCGGTTGCCACGGGTTACGCGGTGCGCCGCGCGGTCGAGCTCGATCTCGCCGGCTCGCAATACGTCAGCTAAGCGCTCCGGAGCCGTCCGCCGCAGGATGGCTTTCACCCGCGCCATCAGCTCGGGAAGCGAAAACGGCTTGACGACGTAGTCATCCGCGCCAGTTGAAAGCCCGCGGATGCGGTCGCTCTCCTCCCCCCGCGCGGTCAGCATAAGGATCGGAATTGCGCGGGTTTCCTGCCGGGCGCGAATGCGGCGGCACAGCTCAACGCCCGAAAAGGTGGGCAACATCCAATCGAGGATAATAAGGTCCGGCTTTTCTTCGGCGATCAGAAGCTCCGCTTCCTCGCCGGTTGAGGCGTGGCTGACAATGAAGCCCTCCGCCTCAAGGTTGTAGCGAAGCAATTCTGCCAGCGCAGCTTCGTCCTCGACGATCAGCACCCGGGCCGACATGGAAACCCTCTTAGTCGCGATCTCGGGAGATTAGGGTGGAGCTTGTCTTATCTCCTTTCGGCCGGTCGTCAGTAATCGCACGCCCATGAACCAGGTAGTGGACCACTTCTGCAATATTGGTTGTGTGATCCCCAATTCGCTCGATGTTCTTTGCACCAAATAGAAGGTGCGTACAGATGCCGATATTGCGAGGATCTTCCATCATATAAGTAAGAAGCTCTCGGAAAACCGAGTTATACATAGCGTCAATTTGCTCGTCCTCTCGCCATACGGAAAGCGCCAGCTCGCTGTTACGCTCCGCATAGGCATCAAGCACCTCCTTGAGCTGCCGCAACGCCCGCTCCACCATGCTGCGCAGGCCGGACATGAGTGGCCTCGGATAGGGCTCGTGCGAAATAGCAAGTGCGCGTTTGGCCGTGTTCTTCGCCAGGTCACCAATCCGCTCCAGGTCGGAGACGATGCGCAGGGCCGCAATCACGTGGCGCAGGTCGTCAGCAAGCGGCTGGCGCCGCGCAATTATGGTGACGACCTGATCCTCGATTTCGAGCTGTAATCGGTCGATGGCCTTGTCGGACTCGATCACCGCCTCGGCGAGCCGCGGGTCGCGCTTTTCCAGCGCGTCAAAGGCCTGACCCAGCGCTTCTTCCGCAAGGCCACCCATTTGAGCGATCTTGCGATCGAGCAGAGCCAGCTCCTCTTCATATGACCGTACGATATGCTCCTTCATGGCTTGGCTCCCATCGGTCTCAACCGAACCGGCCAGTGATGTAGTCCTGGGTGCGTCGGTCCTTCGGGTTCGTGAAAATTTCGTCCGTATCCCCTTCCTCGATCAGCTCGCCGAGATGGAAGAAGGCGGTCCGTTGAGAAACACGTGCCGCCTGCTGCATTGAGTGGGTGACGATGATGATGCAGTAATTTTCGCGCAACTCGTCAATCAGCTCCTCGATCTTCGCCGTGGCAATCGGATCGAGAGCCGAGCAGGGCTCGTCCATCAAGATCACCTCAGGGCTCACCGCAATGGCGCGAGCAATGCAGAGTCGCTGCTGCTGACCGCCGGACAAACTGGTCCCCGGCTCATGGAGGCGATCCTTCACTTCCTTCAGAAGACCAGCCTTTTCCAAGCTGGAGAGTACGATTTCATCGAGCTCAGCGCGTGTTTGCGCCAACCCGTGAATACGCGGGCCGTAGGCAACGTTTTCGTAAATCGATTTGGGAAATGGGTTTGGCTTTTGAAATACCATCCCGACCCGAGCTCTTAATTGAACGACATCCAGGCTGGGGTCGTAAATGTCCTGATCGTCAATTGTAATCTCGCCGGAAACGCGGGCTCCGGGGATAGTGTCGTTCATACGATTGATACAGCGAAGAAACGTGGACTTGCCGCAACCCGACGGTCCGATGAAGGCTGTCACGGCGCGGGCGGGAATATCGACGGAAACATTCTTCAACGCCTGCTTTTCGCCGTAGAACACATTGACGTTACGTGCTCGAACCTTTACGTTCCCGATCCCCCGCGCGACCAAAGGCGATTGAGCTATAGTTTTTAGGTTCGCCGTGTGAACCTGCTCGTTCATCCTTTTCTCCTCTGCGGTCGCACGCATCACGACCATTTCCGTTCAAATTTCTGGCGCAGGTAAATTGCTGCGGCATTCATCACCACGAGAAAACCGAGCAGCACGAGAATGGCTGCCGAAGTTCGAGTCACGAATCCGCGCTCCGGACTATCCGCCCAGCTGTAGATTTGCGTTGGAAGTGCCGTTGCCGGTTCAAGAAGGCCAACGCTATCAAGGCTCGGGATAAACGCATTCATGCCGATGAGGAGCAGCGGAGCCGTTTCACCAAGGGCCTGCGCGAGACCAATGATCGTCGCGGTCATTATGCCGGGCATGGCCAGCGGCAATACATGATGCAAAATCACTTGGTGCTTCGAGGCTCCGATTCCGAGCGCTGCTTCGCGGATCGAGGGCGGAACGGACTTCAGTGTGGCCCGGGTCGCAATGATGATCGTCGGCAACGTCATCAACGCGAGCACCATCCCGCCGACCAATGGCGCGGAACGAGGCAGACCGAAGAAACCTAAGAAAACCGCCAAACCAAGCAGACCAAAGACGATCGAAGGGACGGCAGCCAGATTATTGATGTTGACCTCGATCAGCGCGGTCAGCCGATTCTTCGGCGCAAACTCCTCAAGATAGACGGCCGCGGCGATCCCAAACGGAAAACTCAACACCAGGCAAACGAGCAGCGTCAGGAATGACCCCGCGATTGCCCCTGCCAGGCCGGCCAACTCCGGAAAGCGGCTATCCGCATTCGCGAACAATTCGTAGGCGAACGTTGTGTGGACAAGCCCCGCCTTCTTGAGCTTGTCAAACCAGCCAATCGCCTGGTCGCTGAGCCGCCGCTGCGATTCCGGCATATCTCGCGACATGAGGCCTTTTTGCAGCTGATCATAGGGATCTGAAACGGGCACGAGCATCTTGAAGCTCTTGCCGATCAGCTCCGGATGGGCGGCAACGTAATCGCGAACAATCCACTCGGCACCCGGGCTCAGAAGCTTCGCAAGCTGCGTTTGCTCGCGACGGCTTGTGACCTCGGGAAATTGGGTAAAGAGCGCCTGGCGCGCAATGGCGCGGAAGTTGCCCGCGCGAATATCGTCCGCCTTCACCAGCGCCGGATCGACGTAGAATTCGAGCTCCACTCGCGTTTGCGCGAAAGCAAGATGGCCGGTGTAAACGAGTGATACGATCAGCATGCCAAGCAAACCGATGGCGAGCCCTATCGCGCCCAATCCCAAGTAGCGCAAGCGCCTGTCGGCAGCGTAACGACGTTTCAGCCGCTTTTGTTGGGCAACGGAGTACCAATGGCCCGTTTGGGCGGCAGGTGTTGCAGCAGATGGTGTGCTCACGTCACTCATATTGTTCCCGGTAGCGCTGCACGATACGCATGGCGATGATGTTGAGAACAAGAGTTGACAGGAAAAGCATCAGGCCCAATGCAAACGCGGCGAGTGTTTTCGGATTGTCGAATTCCGTATCGCCGATCAGCAGGGTCACGATTTGAACGGTAACGGTGGTGACGGGTTGAAGCGGGTTGAGCGTCAGCGAGGCGATAATCCCCGCCGCCATTACAACGATCATCGTTTCTCCGATGGCCCGACTCACCGCCAGGAGAATGCCGCCCATGATGCCCGGCAGCGCCGCCGGCAGCAGCACGCGAATGATGGTTTCCCCCTTTGTCGCTCCGAGGGCCAGCGAGCCGTCGCGCATGGAGCGGGGCACCGCATTGATCGCATCATCCGACAGCGACGAGATGAAGGGGATAATCATGATCCCCATAACGGCGCCGGCTGCCAATGCGCTGTTCGGTGCAATCGGTATCCCCACAGCCTCACCAAACGTTCGCAAGGCAGGCGCGACGACGAGCACGGCGAAAAACCCATAAACAACCGTCGGAATGCCGGCAAGAATCTCCAGCATCGGCTTGATGACGGCGCGAAAACGGTTCGATGCGTACTCAGTAAGATAAATGGCAGACAACAGACCGATCGGAATTGCCACCGCCATCGCGATGAGCGCGATCAGGAACGTGCCGAGAAAAACAGGAATTGCGCCAAACGCGCCTCCGGCACTGGCCTGATCAGCGCGCATGGCGATCTGCGGCTCCCAGTTCAGGCCAAGCAGAAACTCCAGGGGCGAAACCCACCGAAAGAATCGGATTGCCTCGAGGAGCAAAGAAAGGACTATTCCAAGGGTCGTCAAAATCGCCACAACAGCGCAGGCGATCATGAGCCCGTCGAGAATCCGCTCGACGGCTTGCCGGGCACGAAATTCTGGCGAAATCCTCGACTGTGCAATGACCGCCCCCAGCATGGCGAGGACGATGGCCGATACGAACATGGAAAGTTGTGCAATTTCCCGCCAGTTTCTCAAGCGGTCTCCGGATTCCAAAATCAGCGGATCGGGATTGCCAAATGCGGTGCCGCCGGCCACCGACTTTATCTGGCTCAAGACGAGGCTCAGCTCACCGGCCGTCTTCTCCATAACAAAGGACGGCGGCAAGGTGGCCATGACAATCCGATCGAGCAGCGGTCCCTGCAAAGCAATCCAGGTGAGGATCAGAAGGCTTGCCGGAATTCCCACCCACGCGGCAACGAAACTCGCATGATAGGCTGGGCGGGAATGAAGCCGATAGGCCTGACCATTGACTGAGGCAAGAGCCCGTCTGCGGCCGATGAAAAAACCAATCACCGTCAAGACGAGCAGCGCGGCAAAAACGTGGGTCAGCATTCTCTGCTTTTGTCCCGATGAGTTTCCGGGCTCGGGTCAGAAATGAGGGAGCCAGAGGCCGCGACCTCGAAATTGCACCCAACTGGCTCCCAACATCGCGACTGGCGGAAATGCGTCACCGGCAGCCGGCTTTTTGCAGCAACCCATCAATTCGTTGGCACATCCATTCTCTGACCGTTCAACGCCGCGTCACGAGTTTTCGTCAGCACATCCGGCTGCAACGGCACCATTCCCCGATCGGCCAGATAGCCGTCCTGCCCCATCGCTTCATCGCTCACGTACTCGGCGACGAACTCCTTCAGACCGGGGATAACCTCACGGTGCGCATTCTTGACGTAGATGAACAAGGGTCGGGAAATGCTGTATTCGCCTGATGCGATGCTCTCGAACGACGGCTTCACGCCGTTGACCTTTATCGCCTGCAGCTTGTCTTCGTTCTCGTACAAGAATGAATAGCCGAAGATACCGACGGCATTTGGATCGGCCTCGAGCCGCTGGACAATAAGATTATCGTTCTCACCAGCCTCAATGAACGGGCCGTCCTGACGCATCCGGCTACATTGGTTCTTCACCAGGTTCCCATACGCGTACTTATCGAGCTTGCTCTTTTGCTCCTTCATGAAATCGAGAGCTTGACACCCCTCCTGCATAGCAAGCTCGACGAACGCATCGCGGGTGCCTGATGTCGGCGGCGGACCGTAAACCAGGATAGGAATGTCGGGGAGTGATTTGTCGATGTCGCTCCATTTTTTATGAGTATTCGGAACAAACTGGCCATCGACGGGAATTTCGGCTGCCAAGGCGAGATAAATTTGGCTTTTCGTCAGATCCATCGGCTTGCCCTTACGCGACTGGGCAATTGAAATGCCATCATAGCCGATGAGCACCTCGGTCACATCGGTAACGCCGTTTTTCTCGCATTCCGCCCACTCGGACTTCTTCATGGCCCGAGAGGCACCGGTAATATCGGGGTATTGTTCACCGATCCCCTGGCAGAAAATTTTCATGCCACCACCAGTACCCGTCGACTCAACTACGGGGGCTTTCCGACCGAATTTGCGCGTGAACTCCTCAGAAACAGCCTGTGTGTACGGGAATACCGTCGAGGAACCGACAATTTTGATGTGATCTCGAGCATTTGCCGCTCCGGCAAAGCCAGGGCCTGCTACGGCTATAATCGCCGAGATGGCAACGAAGGTTCTGCTCACAGTGTTCTCCCAACTTGGATGCTGAAGTGGGAAGCCGAAGCGGCTCCCCTCAGAACGCAATGCCTCGATAGAGCATCCACGCTAAGCTTTGATGACAGCGTAACACGCTGAAACAAAACGATTTTTTTTGGTCTAAGCGGCTGGGGACTCCAGCAGCTCGTCCAACACGACAGTGAAAGTCGACCCCTCTCCAGGGCTCGAGGAGATTTTCAACTCGCCGCGGTGGCGCGTGACGATATGCTTGACGATGGCGAGTCCCAATCCCGTGCCACCCTTCTCGCGGCTCGCCGCAGCACTCACGCGGTAGAACCGTTCAGTCAGGCGAGGGAGATGTTCCGGCGGAATGCCGATACCGTCGTCCTCAACGGCAATGGAAATTCGCTGTAGGCGCCCATCGACCGGCGGCTCCCGCGTCATCCGCACAATAACGTGACCGCTCTTCTTCCCGTACCGGATCCCGTTGTGGATCAGGTTCTGGAAAAGCTGCATGAGCTCATCTCGCTCGCCCCGCACGCGCGCAGGCGTCGGCAAGGGCTCTACAGAGATGCTGATGCCCGCAGCTTCGGCCACTGGTTCAAGAGACTGCGCCACGAAGTTCACGACTTCGTTCAACTCGACCACACCGCGCGGCGGAACGTGAACGCGCATTTCGATCCGGCTTAAGGAAAGCAGGTCGTCAATGAGGCGGGTCATGCGCTCCGCCTGCGCCGCCATGATGCTGAGGAAACGGTCTCGCGCTTGCGGATCATCGCGGGCTGGCCCCTGCAGCGTCTCGACGAAACCGCGCAACGACGCAAGCGGCGTGCGCAATTCATGGCTGGCGTGCGCGATGAAGTCAGCACGCATCTGCGCCAGCTTTTCCTGATCGGTGATGTCCCGGAATACGATGAGCAGTGTCGGTTTTCCTGGGCCGCCTGGCGCGATGGGAAGCGCCGTCAAAATGGCTGAAACCCGGCGCTGTACCGGCACCCAATCTTGCAGCTCGACGACGGTCACATCCTCAGGCGTGTGCTTCTTCTCAATCGCGGCAAGCAGGTCCGGGCTCCGAATGACGCTGGAGATGGGCTGGCCCGAGCGCGTACGCGGGAAAAGATCAACCACAGCTGCATTGTGGTGGACGATGACGCCGTCCGCATCCAGTACCACAGCCGGATCCGGCATGGCGTTGACAACCGCACGCCAACTGGAATCGTCGTGGACCGTCTCTTGGGCGGGTGCAGGCGGCGCGGTCTGCGGAGCTACGTCAGCTGACAGCCGCGCTTGTTTTCTTCCACCCAGCAAAATGCTCGCGAACGCAACGGCAATGAGCTGAACAACTGCCGCCCATGCGGCCAGTCCGCCCAGCGCCCAAAGCAAAAAGACAAGAACTGCAGCTCCGGCCGCCACCGCCTTCCACATGGGCGACCACTTGGAAATCCGTTCGACTGCGGATGATAAATGTTCGTTTTGAAGCTGCAGTTTAGGCCCTGTAATTTTCACTGAAACACTGGCGGAAACACGCAGAGCTGATCGCACCTCGCCAGCTCAGCGAGACCGAGCCGCCGCCACCGGCTCAGCGCACTAGCAGAATGGGACATTCCAGCGCCACCGCCAAGGCTCGGAGGTTGCCGTCGGCTGGCACGACAAGGCCGCCAAACTGGGCGATAACAAATCCACCCTTCAGCCGCCGCAACTCCTCGGCCACGACCTCCGTCGCGCCGCGCGCCACTTCCGCGCGAACGATTTGCGCATCGATGCGCTCTCCCAGGAGCAGGCGCGCTTGCGCTTCCATCCAATGCAGCCGCTCTTCGTCATCGGCGATCAGGAGGACAACCAGCGATCCTCCCGTCACCGAGGCAAGGCGCTCGGCGGCCCGCACCATGCTCGGCAGTCGATCGATATCTTCCGCGGCGACAATGACGGGACCGGAGGTGCGGCGCGCATGCGGGCCAACAACCACCACGCCAGTCGCGTCGACCACGGCCTCAAACAACTGGCGCAACGTTTCGCAGCTGGCGATGCCGAACGGCTCGCCAAGCGCGACGACGTTCCATGGTCCACACTCGGCGCACGTCGTTGCCAGAGCGTCGATGGGATCATCTCGAACGATGCGATGCCGAATGGGCACCTCGGCCGCTCGCGCAAGCGCGGCGATCCTCCGTTGAATGGCGGCAAATGTAAGCCGGAATTCCCGCTCCAAATCTTCCGCGGAAATTGTGCGCTTCCGCCGTCCGGTCAGCGAGATCTCGCGCGCAAACGGAAAACTCGCCAATTCGAAGATATGTCGATCCTCGACGAAAAGCGTTTCAACGCCGGACTGAAACGCCTGCGCAACCCGCAACGCGGCTTCGATCGCCACCGAGTGGGGATTTGCGGTGCGCAGCTGCAGGACGACACGTCCACGCGCCTCTGCAGCCTCCGCAACATGCGCAATCATCACGCAGACTTCCCGTTACCCTGAGAGTCGCTCTTTGACTTGCCAAACGCCCTCGCGCGCTCGGCAAACAGCCGCAGCTTATCCTCGACCAGTCTGTTGATGGTGCCCGGCGGGAATTCTCCGTCCGGCCCACGCTCGCCAGCCTTGATGCCGGTCAAGATCTCCATGCCCTCGTCGACGTGGCTCACGGCGTAAATGTGGAACTTACCCTCGCGCACGGCCTCGATCACGTCCTCGCGGAGCATGAGATGTTGGACGTTGGATTTGGGAATAAGGACGCCCTGTTCGCCGGTGAGGCCGCGCGCTTTGCAGATATCGAAGAAGCCTTCAATCTTTTCGTTCACCCCGCCGATCGCCTGCACTTCTCCCCTCTGGTTCACCGAGCCAGTGACGGCCAAACCCTGTTTGACGGGCACTTCGGAGAGCGCGGAGAGCAACGCGTAGAGTTCCGTCGAGGAGGCGCTGTCGCCGTCGACACCTCCATAGGACTGCTCAAAGACGAGCGTCGCCGCCAGGGCCAATGGTACATCCTCCGCATACCGACCGGCAAGGTAGCCCCAAAGGATCATGACACCTTTGGAGTGCAGCGGGCCGCCGAGCTTTACCTCCCGCTCGATGTCGATGACGCGGCCCTGGCCCATGCGAACACGGGCGGTGATGCGGCTGGGCCGACCAAAGGAAAATGTGCCAAGCTGAATGACGGAAAGGCCGTTGATCTGACCGACCTTCGCCCCTTCGGTGTCGATGAAGACGATGTCACGCCCAATGATCTCCTGTGCGCGATCCCGCAGGCGGTCGGCACGCTGGATGCTTTCATGTATGGCTCGTTCGACGTCCGCTCTCGTGGTCACCGCGCGGCCGGCTTCGCTGGACCAATAGTCGGCCTCGCGAACGAGGTCGGAAATGCGGCCAAGCTCGATCGACAGCTTCTCCCGATCATCTGCCAGCCGCGCACCTTCCTCGATGACACGCGCAACGCCGGAGGCATCGACGGGCTTGAGATTGTGCTCCTTGACGATGGAGGCGATGACGCGCGCATAGGCGCGATTGTTTTCTTCAGACCAGGCGATTGTGTCATCGAAATCCGCCTGGACTTTGAATAGCCCGCGGAAATCCGGATCGTAGGCCGCGAGCAGATAGTAGAGCTCGCGGTCGCCGAACAGAACGACCTTGACATCGAGCGGAATGGGTTCCGGATCGAGCGTCTGGGTGATCAGCCCAAGGCCCATGCTTTCCAGCGGCTGCTCGATACGGATTTCCCGAGCCTTGATGATGCGCTTCAGGGCCTCCCAGGCGAATGGCGACATCAGCAGCTTGCGCGCGTCGATGAGCAGGAAGCCGCCGTTTGCCTTGTGCAGTGCGCCGGGTTTGATGAGCAAAAAGTCCGTAACCAGCGCGCCCATCTGCGCGATGTGCTCAACCCGCCCAACAAGGTTGGCGTAAGTGGGATTGATCTCCTCAAGAACGGGCGCTCCTGCGTGACCGTTCTCGACGATCACATTCACCATGTACCGGCGGAAGCGGGGATCGCGCGTGGTGTCAACGGTCTGTTTGACGAGCTCGTTCTCCTCCGGCTGCGCGATGAATAGCCCGACATTCCGGATGAGGTCCTTGCCCGCGGCGTCCAGATATTCGAGCACTTCGGGCACGTCGGCGAAGCTCGCCCGGACATCCTCCAGCGCCTCGCGCACCGCGCCTTCGGCCATTTCCTGGTTCAGCTCACTGAGGCGGTTGCGGCGCAACTTGTCCGACTTGGGCACCTGCTCGAGGATGGCCTCCAGCTCCTTCTGCAGGGCCTCGATTTTCGCCTGGACATTCTTCCGCATGTCCTCAGGCAATGCGTTGAACACCTCCGGCTTCACCACACGGCCCTCATGAACGGGGGCCATGGCGAAACCCATGGGTGTTCTGAGGATCGCGATGTTCTGCGCTTGAGCCTTGCGGTTCAGTTCTTCGAACGCTTCCTCCTGCCCGGAGCGGAACTCCTCCTCAATCGCCCGGCGGCGGGCCTGGTACTCTTCGCTTTCGAAGATTGCGGGAAGCGTCGTGCGTAGCTCATCGATGGCGGCAACCATCTGCTCGGCCAGCTTGCGGCCACGGCCAGCCGGCAGCCGGATCGCGCGCGGACGATTGTGCTGCTCGAAGTTGTTGACATAGACCCAATCCGGAGGCGGCGGCATCTCCGCCGCCTTCTTGGTGAGGTACATGCGAACCGCGGTGCTCTTGCCGGAGGCGGGCGGCCCCAGCACGAACATGTTGAAATCGTGGCTCCGCATGTTCGCGCCGAACTGAATGGCGCGCAGAGCCCGGTCCTGGCCGATCAACCCGGTGATTGGCTCAAGGTCGTCCGTCGTCTCGAACCCGAGCGTTGCGGGATCGACGGTGCGGCGCAATTCGCTCGTGGGCAGGGGCTCATGCGGGTCGGCGAGCGGTGGTACGGTCTTTGCAGCCGCGTCCTTTGGCTCCTCAGGAACGGATTTGTTGCCTTGTGGCGCCCGCTTAAAGAACATTCTGACGCGCTCCCCGTGTTGTTCGATTTGGCCCGCACGGTATGTCAGGGTAAACCCGACGGAAAGAAGCTTAAGCGAGAGTCAGAATCGCGCGGCTCTCGCAAGAGTGGCGGAAATGTCACCAGCCGATGGCCAACGCATGACAATCCCATTAGGATTCGGCAAGGATCCGCTTGTCGATGGACGACAATCCACAGCTGCCTCGCAGATCGCGCGCGGCGTAGGTCGCGTCCTGGCCAGCCTCGGCCTTGCCAGTATATCCGAACTCCCGCTGCCCAACGGCCGCCGGGCAGATGTGGTCGCTATGTCCGGGAAAGGAGAGTTCTGGATCGTCGAGATCAAATCCTGCGTGGAGGACTTTCGGGCGGACCAAAAGTGGCCGGAGTACTGGGATTTCTGCGACAGGTTCTTCTTTGCTGTCGATCCCGCCTTTCCTCAGGAGCTGTTGCCCTCAGATGTCGGGCTGATTGTTGCGGATCGGTACGGGGGAGAAGTTGTGCGGCACTCGGTGGACCTGCGCATGCCCGCGCCCCGGCGCCGAGCCATGACCTTGCGATTTGGGCGTGCTGCCGCCGCTCGCCTTCAGGCCCTTGCGGACCCGGCGCTCAACCTCGGAACTCTCTTACGCGGGGATTGACCCCCGCTGCCCCGACTGGCAGCCGCAAGCAGCGGCGTTGGCATGGGATGCCGACTACTTCGGCGCACGCTTCGCCAAGATACGCTGCAGCGTACGGCGATGCATATTGAGCCGGCGCGCCGTCTCCGAAACGTTCCGGTTGCACAGCTCGTAAACGCGCTGGATGTGCTCCCAACGGACACGGTCGGCCGACATCGGGTTCTCCGGCGGAGCCGCTTTTGCATTGGGCGGCGCCAGGAGTGCATCGGTCACGTCGTCGGCATCGGCTGGCTTGGCGAGATAGTCCACCGCGCCCAGCTTAACCGCCGACACGGCCGTCGCGATGTTGCCGTATCCGGTGAGCACGATCGAGCGCGCGTTTGGACGAATGCGCGTCAGCTCAGCGATCAGGTCCAATCCGTTGCCATCCTCGAGGCGCATGTCCACGACCGCGAAAGCGGGCGCCTTCTGGCGGATCGCCTCCATGCCCTCGGCGATGGACTGGGCCAACCGCACCTGAAAGCCGCGCTGCTCCATCGCGCGACCAAGACGCTGCAGAAACGCCTTATCGTCATCAACGATAAGAAGCGAAGGATCCTCGGGGAGCTCTTCTTTGCTGAATGCGAATTCTTCGGCCACGGTACAATCTCCTGACCTTCATATAATTGCAAAAATGCCGCAGCCAAGCCCCGTGTTCCGTTTTCCGGGGTTAATTGTTTTGGTTGTATCAGCTTTCAAGCCGCTCGAGAACTTTGCCCACTCGGCATCATCGACTCGAAAACTTCGCGGGCCCAGCTGATCCGGACTATCGCTCCATGCTCCGGCGCCTGTCTGTTGTCCAGAGTCACGTTAGCGCCGGAGCGCTCAAGCAAGGTCTTAGCTATAAAGAAGCCAAGCCCAAGTCCAGCGGCCCGTTTGCCTGGACCACCGGTTCCCGCCGGACGGGTCGTCACGTAAGGCTCACCAAGCGTGTCCAATAGCTCGGGACGGAAGCCCGGCCCGTCGTCCTTGATCTCAACGTCTAATGTGTTTTCGTCCCAGATGGCCGTGATCTCGACCTTGCTGGTCGCAAAGTCCACGGCGTTCTCGATCAGGTTACCCACACCATAGATAAGTCCCGGCCGGCGCTCGCCAACCGGTTCCTTGGTTGCCCAGCCAACCACGCCTTCGCGGGGCCGACAGGTGATTTCGATGGTCTTTTCGGCACTCCGGTAAGGCTCCGCAGCTTCGTCGAGAAGCTGAGTGACGGAAAGCGTCGCGTGGAGCGGGTCCTGCTCGCTCGGCTGCCGCGTCAGCTTTTGCAGAATCTCACGGCAACGCTCCGCCTGGCTGCGGAGTAACGCGAGATCCTCGGCAAGCGGCGAGTTGGGTTCAATGTCGCGCTGAAGCTCGCTTGTCACCAGCACGATAGTGGCGAGCGGTGTACCAAGCTCATGAGCGGCTGCAGCCGCGAGGCCGTCGAGCGCGTGAAGCTTCTGCTCCCTGGCAAGCACCAGCTCTGTTGCCGTCAATGCCGCCGACATCTGGCGCGCCTCTTTCGAGAGTCGCCACACGTAAATGGCCAGGAAGAGCATGGTCGCGGTCACCGCGGCCAGCTGGCCAACCGTGTAAACCATCGGCAGCTTCAACAGCTCGCCAGCACGCCATGGAAGGGGCCAGTGTTCGAACATCAGGAACACTGTCGACGCGAGGGCCATCCCGCCCAGAAACACGGTATGAATTGGCGGTAGCGTGGCCGCGGAGACTGTCACTGGCCCGACAATGAGAACGACGAAGGGGTTCTCAATGCCGCCAGTCAGATAAAGCAGGCCCACAAGCTGGAGGATGTCATAGGCCAGAAGACCAGTGGCGAACGTAGCACCCAGCCGGTGCCGCGCAGGGTAGCGGACATTGAGGAAAACGTTGATCCACGCGGACGCTGCGATGAGCAGCAGGCAAAGCCCGAACGGAAACTCGAACTCAAGCCAGAATCGGACGACGCAGACGGCCAGCAGCTGCCCGACGACCGCAAACCACCTCAACCGAACAATGGTCTGCAGCCTCAGACGGCTCTCGATTTGCTCGACCCCGATTTTTTCTTCGAGCCCCAGCCACGCAGTCACCACGGCAGCAACCTCACTGCTATAAGTCCGTCATACTCGACCCGCCGGGTTGCGCCGCGCCGGCGTTTTGCCCAAATAGGTCGACACGAGACACTTGAACATCAAGGCGTTCGATCGGCGCCGGATATACCATCATGCTGCAAACTGGAGCCAGAATCACTGGCGCCGGCCAAGTGCCTCCCGTGGAAGTCCGCAACCTGCGCAAGGTGTACGGCGACGTCGTTGCAGTCGACGGCATCAGCTTCAGCCTTCACCCCGGCTCGGTAACGGCGCTTCTCGGCGGCAATGGCGCCGGTAAGACAACGACTATCTCCATGCTGATGGGGCTTGTTGCCCCAACGTCGGGAGAGGTGCGCGTGTTCGGGATCGACATGGTTCATAACCGGCATGCGGCTTTGCACCGGCTGAATTTCGAAAGCCCCTACGTTGATATCCCCATGCGCCTCACGGTGCGACAGAACCTCGAGATCTTCGGGCAGCTCTATGGGGTCGTCGACGTGCCCGGGCGCATTCGCGAGATGGCCGAGGAATTGCGGATCAGCGAGCTGCTCGACCGGCACTACGGCAAGCTGTCAGCCGGGCAGAAAACGCGGGTGAGCCTAGCGAAATCGCTGCTGAACGAGCCTGACCTGCTCTTGCTGGACGAGCCAACCGCCTCGCTCGATCCGGATACCGCGGACTGGGTGCGGTCAGTCATCGAGGATTACTGCAGGACCCACTTGGCGACGATCGTGCTGGCCTCGCACAACATGGCTGAGGTGGAGCGTCTTGCCGATCGGGTGATCATGCTGGAACGCGGTCGTATCGTGGCTGACGAGACCCCAGAAGCCCTGATCCGCCATTTCGGCCGGAAAAACCTGGAGGAGGTGTTCCTCGACATCGCCCGTCGCCGAATCCCCGAAACTGTCAGACCGCTCAAGATCGTCGACTAGGAGAATTCGCGTTGACGACCAAGCTTCACCCGCAAACCGGCTTCGCAGCTTCTGCGCGCCGGATCGGCGGCATGGTTCGCCGCCATTGGTACCTCATCCGCTCTTCCGTGCCGCGAACGGCCGAGCTCATTTTCTGGCCGTTGGTTTCGATGCTGATGTGGGGGTTCCTGCAAACCTACCTGGCGCAAACGACGAGTCTCGCGGCCAAAGCCGCCGGTCTTTTCGTCGGTGGCGTGCTGCTTTGGGACATTCTTGTGCGCAGCCAGCTTGGCTTCTCGGTGGCCTTTCTTGAGGAGATCTGGTCCCGCAATCTCGGTCATCTGATGATGAGCCCGCTGCGGCCCGTCGAGCTTATCGGCTCGCTCATGATTGTGAGCCTGATCAAGTTGACCGTCGCGATGGTGCCGGTGGCGATCCTCGCGTACATCTTTTTTGGCTTCAATTTGCTCAGCCTCGGAATCGCTTTCGCGGCCTTTTTCGCCAATCTCGTCTTTTTCAGCTGGGCGCTCGGACTGATCTCGACAGGTGCGGTGCTCAGATGGGGGCTGGGCGCCGAGAGCATTGCGTGGCTGATCGTCTTCCTACTGCTACCGGTGTCGTGCGTTTACTATCCTGTCTCCACTCTGCCCGATTGGCTGCAGCCGGTGGCGCTCGCATTGCCATCGACTTATGTCTTCGAAGGATTGCGCGGTCTCGTCCTCGATCAGACGTTCCACGGCGACTTTATGCTCCGGGCACTTCTGCTGAACGTGCTCTATGTATCAGGAGCACTGGCCCTGTTTCGCGCCTTGCTTGAAAGTGCCCGGAAGAATGGCGCGCTAGTGCAGCTGGGCGAATGACGTTACGTGAGACGCTCTCACACCAGCTGAAAGGGAGTTGAGTTTCATGCGGCTTCGTCTGCTGGGCCTGGTAGTTGTCGGACTGGTCTTCGGCGCGCTGCTTGCACTGGCCATCCTGCCTGGCGCGCGCGAACAACTCATCGCGCGCATTGAGCCGCTCGGCGTGACCTCGGTCGGCAAGGCCTCCGTCGGCGGCCCATTCACGTTGACGGATCACACGGGCCGGCGAGTGACGGACAAAGACTTCCGCGGCAAGTACATGCTCGTGTACTTCGGGTTCACCTTCTGCCCTGACGTTTGCCCCACAGGGCTGCAGGTGATGGCTGCGGCGCTTGAGGAGCTTGGCCCCAAAGCCGAGCAAATCGTGCCTATTTTTATTAGCGTCGATCCTGAACGCGACACGCCTGAGCAGCTGGCCATGTATGTGCCCAGCTTTCATTCACGACTTGTCGGGCTAACGGGCACTCCGGAGGAAATACAGGCCGTCGCCAAAGCCTATCGGGTCTACTACCGCAAGGTGAAGGACGAGAAGTCGACTGCCGAATACACCATCGACCACACGTCGATCATCTACCTTATGGACCCCAACGGCGAGTTCGTTGCGCATTTCACGCATGCGACTCCCGTCGACGTGATGGTAGAAAAACTCCGAAAAGTGTTGTAACTCCTCCTGATCTTCCTTCTCTCCACGAATCGATGCAGAGTGGGGAGGTGGTCGCATTCAATGCGACCTCCTGTCCGAGCCTGCCGCAAGAGCGGGCCAGGGACGTGCTGAGTATGAGGGACAAAAAAACGGGGGTGTCAGCATGCTCTACCACTGGTACGAGCTGAGTCATGCTGCCGTAAGACCAGCTCGCGTTGCAGCGAATGCTGGCCGACTATTCTTCAACAACCCCCTTAACCCCCTCACCCACACCGATTTTGGCCGCCATGCCGCGGCCGCTTGCGAAGTTTTCGAGCGGACAACACGCCGCTACGGCAAGCCGGAGTTTCGCATAAAGCAAACGACAGTGGACGGCGCACCTGTCGGCGTAACGGAAAAGGTTGTCTGGCAGCGCCCGTTCTGCCGCCTCATTCATTTCGTTCGGGATTTGCCTCAAGAACGGCGCGCCCAGGATCCGCGCCTTCTCCTCGTCGCTCCGATGTCGGGGCATTTCGCGACACTGCTGCGTGGTACGGTCGAGACGTTTCTCCCGACGCATGAGGTTTACATCACCGACTGGCAGGACGCCCGCGATGTGCCTCTGACGGCCGGCTTCTTCGATCTCGACGATTACATCGACTACATGCGCGACATGTTCCGCTTCTTTGGCGGAGACGTGCATGTGTTTGCCGTATGCCAGCCCTCGGTTCCGGTGTTGGCCGCGGTCGCCCTTATGGAAGAAGAGGACGATCCGTGCGTGCCCCTTACGATGATCATGGCGGGCGGACCTATTGATACGCGTGTAAGTCCGACGGTCGTCAACAAGCTTGCCGAAGAACGCGGTACGGACTGGTTCCGCCGGAACGTCATAACCACTGTGCCCTGGCCGCAGTTGGGTGCTGGCCGACGCGTCTATCCAGGCTTTCTGCAGCTGACGGGGTTCATGACCATGAACCTCGATCGCCATCTCAAGGCGCACAAGGATCTCTTCTATCACCTCGTGCGCGGCGACGGAGATTCCGCGGAGAAGCACCGCGAGTTCTACGACGAATATCTCGCGGTGATGGACCTCACGGCAGAGTTCTACCTGCAGACCGTCGACACCGTCTTCGTCCGCCACCTGCTGCCCAAAGGCGAGATGATGCACCGGGGTCGCAAGGTAGATCCGACGGCCATCCGCCGCGTGCCTTTAATGACCATCGAAGGCGAGAAGGACGACATTACTGGCGTCGGTCAGTGTAAAGCCGCCCACGATCTTTGCGTAAACATTCCCGAAGATGCCAAAGAGCACTTCGTCTGTCCCAAGGTCGGTCACTACGGCATCTTCAACGGCTCGCGGTTTCGGGCTGAAATTGCACCACGGATTGCACGGTTCATCCGAAAACACGACGAGCGCGCCAGAACGCTCGACGAACTCGCCCACCTCAGCAGCCTCAACGCCGCAACGGAATGCGGCACCAACAACGAACTCGCTTCCCTCGCATTCTCATTCGCGCCAGCCAACGACAGCAATCCTGATCCCATGTTGGAGAAACTGAAAGCGCAGGGATTGGGGAGCCTCGAGCCAAAGTTCCGCGAAACTCACTCCATCAATATCAACGGGCCACTTGCTGCCTCATTTCGCATGATGGCCCTCGCCGGCAGCCTTTTCCTGGAAAACCTCTTCCACTGGCCCTTCCCGCCAAATTCCGGCGATACACAAAGCAATCGCTCATAAGCGCACCATAGTTTCCTCAGTACCCAGTGACTCTTGGCAGCCACACTGCAGTTGTCGGCTGTTGTGGATGACTATTTCTGATTGGCACTGTGCTCATCTGCCCTGCTACAGGCGAATTGGGGAACACTTCTGAGGTCGGAAGCATGAGAAAGGGGCGCTCGACCGGCAAACGAGCCTCGAAAGAACTCCATCTCCAGGGCATTCCCGCGACCGTCGAAGTCCGGCACCACCCCATGGCACAACGCATGACGCTACGCGTGAGCCGCACGCGACGCGCGGTAATCGTGACGTTGCCGATGCAGTGCGATCTGGAGCAGGCCGGGCAGTTCGTTTCTCGACATATCGATTGGGTCAACGCCCGGCTTGGAAGCCTTCCGGAGCCAATCCCGTTTGCCGACGGCGCCGAAATACCGCTTCGCGGTGTTCCACACACCGTCCGTTTTCTTGGTTATTTGCGCCGCGGAAGCGTCGTTTCTGTCGAAGAAGGCGCCGATGATCGGCCGGAGCTTGTCGTTTCTGGGGAGCTGGAGCACGCGCCCCGACGTCTGCAGGATTGGCTCATCTCGCAAGCCCGCACCGATCTTGAGAAGCGTGTCGCGTGGCATGCCGCCAATTTGAAGCTGAAGCCGCGCGGCATCAGCGTGCGCGATCAAGTGAGCCGCTGGGGCTCCTGCTCCACCACAGGCATGCTGTCATTCTCGTGGCGCCTGATCCTCGCGCCGCCGCTCATCTTGGATTATGTCGCTGCGCACGAGGTGGCCCATCTCGCAGAGATGAATCACGGGCCGCGCTTCTGGGCACTGGTGCGCAAGACGATGCCGCGGATGGACGAGGCCAAGGAGTGGCTTCGGGTCTACGGCATGGATCTGCATCGCTTCGGCAGCGAAGCCTAAAGCCCACCAGCCGTCAAACGGCTTCTCTGAAAGGCTGAACGAAAATTGCGCCCAAAATGGCCAACAGTGCGCGCGTTGCAATCACGAATCCCATGAACACAAGCTGGCGTTCCTCAATCAGGAACCAGATGAAGGTATTGTATCTCGGCTCGATGCCCGTGCTCGTGAGCCACGACTTTAATCCGCTGGCAAGCTGAAACAGCTCCTGCATAGTCTCAGGAGACCAAAACCAGACGGCACCCATGGCCAAGGCGCCAATGATGAGCGATGCCATCATCCCGGTCGTTGCCAGCAATACTCTGAGCATATTCGCTCCATTCGTCGTCAGCCTGGAAAATGTTGCGCAGCCATAGGCCCGCCAACGGGAAGATGCCAACAAATCATGTTCGAACTTAAGCGATTCGAAGGGTGAGCAGGGGCTTTGGGTGCCTGTGCAAGACTGGGCTGAATCACGGCCGAGGGCGTCAGCTTAAGTCCAGCATCGCGCATTATCCCTCGCAGCACGGTCAGAAGAGCCGGGAGACATTCAGCCCCGTTTCGCCGCACGGAGAAGCCATGCACGTTATCGCCGTAGTCTTGGCGAGCCAGTTTCTGGTTGGTGTTGCGATTGCCCTGTCGGCGGCAGTGATTTTGCCATTGCTGGGCGGTTAAGCGGCACGTTTTTACTGGTTCGGCACGATGATGCGAGCAACAATAGCCGCACCAGTGTCAGGCCGTCGGCATGAGCAGCACATTCGGATACGTCGTCGCGATCGGATTCGTCCTCGCCGTTCTGTGCGTGGTTTGGTACGCGAGCCGCAAATAGGCGTGGCTTCAGGTGATTTCGGGCTTCTCGCCTGAAATTGGCAAGCACTCCGGATGTTCGCGGACGAAGTGGCGAAGAACGTGCAATAGCGTTCGCACGTGATCGGTATCGCCGCGCTCCTGCGCAGCCTGAATGTCGTCGACGATCATTTCCCGGATACGCTCTGACCCATGTTCCTGCTTCATGAGGTACTCGGCCAAGGCGCACGCTGCCGGCTCTGGCAGGTGCTCATGCCCTGCAATGGCCAGAACTTCGTCGCGGCTCAGTCCAGAAAAGGCGATCATGTCTTCGACCGTAATCATGGCACTGCTCCCTTTGGCTGGTCGAAGCATCTCCCGTTGATTTGCGCGCCAACCCGAAACAACCCAAGGCTCCCGCGGGGGTGGTCAGGGCGCCAGCTCTCAATTCCTAGGGAATGAGCACGGCAGCACCCGTCAGCTGGCCTTCGCGTAAACGGCGCAAAGCCTCGTTTGCCTCCTCGAGCGGAAATGTTTCGACAGTCGTCTTCACCGGCACCTTGGGCGCGAGCGCGAGAAACTCGATCGCATCCTCGCGTGTGAGGTTGGCGACGGAGCGCACCTCGCGCTCATGCCACAGCAGCTCATACGGGAACGAGGGTATGTCGCTCATGTGGATGCCGCCGCACACAACCCTACCGCCCCGAACCATTGCCTGGAGCGCTGCCGGGACAAGCGTGCCGACTGGGGCAAAGATGATGGCAACGTCGAGCGGCCGCGGCGGCAGCTCGTCCGAACCGCCTGCCCATTCCGCGCCGAGTGACCGTGCAAATTCCTGAGCCGCCTTGTCGCCCGGGCGAGTAAACGCGTAAATGCGCCGCCCTTCGTATTTCGCGACTTGAGCCACGATATGGGCTGCCGCGCCGAACCCGTAAATGCCAAGCTCTCGCCCCGGTCCGGCCAGCTTCAATGAGCGATATCCTATGAGGCCCGCACACAGCAGCGGCGCCGCAGCGGCGTTCTCGTAATCTGGCGGCAGCAGAAAACAGTAATCGGCGCGCGCGGCCGCATATTCGGCATATCCGCCATTGATCGTGTAACCGGTAAAGCCCGGTCGTTCGCACAAATTTTCGCGCCCGGCTTGGCAATAGCGGCAGGTTCCGCAGGTACTTCCTAGCCAAGGGATGCCCACGCGATCCCCCGGCTTGAACGCCGTAACCCCCTCTCCAAGCTCCGTGACGTAGCCGACAACTTCATGCCCCGGAATGATTGGCAGTTTCGGATCCGGGAGCTCGCCATCGACCACGTGGAGATCGGTTCGGCAAACGCCGCACGCAGTCACCCGCACGACAATTTCGCCCGGCCCTGGCTCCGGAATCGGAATATCACGGAGCTTCAATTCGGTTCTCGGTTGCTCGAGCACCATCGCACGCATGGCTTGGCCTCTTTCGAGCGATCACGGCTGCAATACGTAACTCCCGGGCGCATCCATCAGTGGCCGGTATCCCTTTTCGGGCGCGCCCAAGGGCGGAGGATCGATCCAGTCGCCGGACCTCTTTGCCAGCCAGTTAGCCCACTCCGGCCACCAGGAGCCCTGTTTTACGGGTGTCTCCTCGAACCAGCTATCTGCGTCCATGTAGACGTCGTCGTGGGTCTTGGTAGCGACACGATAATGCCGCCGCGGATGCCCAGGCTCGGCAACGACTCCGGCGTTGTGACCGCCGTTCGTCAGCACAAACGTCACTTCCGTATCGAAAAGCAGATGAACTTTGTAGACCGATTTCCAGGGTGCAACGTGATCTGTCTCTGTCCCAACCGCGAATACCGGCACCCGAATATCCCTCAGCGCGATTGGCCGGCCGTCCGCAACGTAGCGACCAGCGGCAAGGTCGTTATTAAGGAATAAGTAACGCAGATATTCGGAATGCATTCGATATGGCATCCGGGTCGTGTCCGCATTCCAGGCCATGAGGTCGAACATCGGCTGCCGCTCGCCCAGCATGTATTCGCGGATGATCCGTGACCAGATAAGATCGTTCGAGCGTAACAGTTGGAAGGTGCCGGCCATCTGGTAATTACCGAGAAAGCCTTGCATCTTCATCATGTCCTCGAGGAAGACGAGCTGGCTCTCATTTATAAAAAGAGTGAGTTCTCCGGCTTCCTGGAAATCGACTTGCGCTGCGAAGAACGTCAGTGTCTTGAACGGGTTTTGACGAGAGCGAGCCAACGCCGCCGCCGCGATCGCCAGCAACGTGCCACCCAGGCAGTAACCGACGCCGTGAATATCGGCATCGGGAACAACAGCCTTCACAGCATTGACCGCTTCCAAAACTCCCAGCCGCCGATAGTCCTCGAAACCGATGTCGCGATCCTCCGCGGTCGGGTTTTTCCAGGAAATCATGAAAACCGTGAAGCCCTGCGAGGTAAGGTATTCCACGAGAGATTTTCCCGGCCGCAAATCGAGAATGTAATACTTCATAATCCAGGCCGGCACGATCAGCACCGGCTCCGGGCGCACCTTGTCCGTGATCGGCTCGTACTGGATAAGCTCCATGAGGCGATTACGGTAAATGACCTTCCCCGGGCTGAGTGCCAGCGTTTCGCCAACCTTGAACTGCTCCGTGCCGGGGGGAGGCCGCTCGTTCAGAGCCCGCTGCCAATCGTCAATGAAATTCAGGTAGCCGCGGATAAGATTTTGCCCGCCTTCCGCGACCGTTTTTCGCAAAACCTCAGGATTGGTCCAGAAGAAATTCGAGGGCGAAAAAACGTCGAGGATCTGCCGCGTCGCGAATTCAACCTCACGCTCATGCTGCGGAGTGACACCGCGGACGTTGGTTGTGGCGTTGTGCCACCACTGCTGATTAAGCAAGAATGCCTGGTGGATGACATTGAACGGCCATTGATGCCACTCCGGCGCACGGAAGCGCGGATCGTTGGGCAGGGGCTCAATGCACGGCGCCGTTCCCTGCGGATTTAGGAAACAAGCTGCCGCATAACGCGCCAGCCGCGCCGCTTTTCGCAAAGCTTTCTCAGAGAGCTGCAACCGCTTGCCGGGAGACCAGGCCAGATGAATGAGCCAATCGAAATAGGCTTCGAAAAGGGCAGCCGGCGAGAGGCCCAGCGTGAATCGGGAGGTCAGATAATTCAGAGATTGATCAAGCGCCTCACCAAAAACCGCGGAGGCATCAACGTCGTAGATGGCCGACCGCGGTTGAATTGTGGGCTTCGAGCTTGCGCGAGCTTCACCGCGCCGCACGGAAGTCTTGGCCACTGGCTTGCTCTCCTCTCGAACGCTGTCGGAGCGCCGCTTGGAGCTTGCCCTCTCAGCCGATCTTTCCGTTGAATCCATGGATTGAACTCTCTCACGCAACGCGCCTTGCTAAGGCGACATGACCGGACGATCATTGATGCCGGTCAAGCTGATCGTAAAAGCCCAGCGAATGCCTGCTCCGCAACGCCTTACAACCGGGTTTGGTTCAGAGGCGCCTGCGTCATGCGTGCTTCGCCATGGCCCCTTGCGAAAATGACCATGGAAAAGGTAGGCGTGTCAGTGCCATAGTCCCCGCCCGTATACAGGGCTCTTCATCAGAACAGCGAAAGTGACATGGGTCTGTCTTCACCCGAACTCTATCTTGCCGTCGACATCGGCGGCACGTTCACCGATATCGTGCTCGATACCGGCAAGGAGCGCCTCACCTCCAAGGTGCTGACGACTCCATCTGCACCGGAGCGTGCCGTCGTCGAAGGTACCGCAGCCATCCTCGCGCGGGCCAACAAGACTTTTGCGGATATTCGCCTCTTCGTGCATGGCACGACTCTGGCGACTAACGCTGTGATCGAGCGCAAAGGCGCGCGCACGGCCTTGATCACCACAGAAGGTTTTCGTGACGTTCTGGAGATCGCTGACGAAGGCCGCTTCGATCAGTACGACATTTTCATTCAGAAGCCCCAGCCGCTCATTCCGCGCCGCCTGCGCTTCACCGTACCCGAGCGGCTCGACGTGCACGGAAACGTCAAGCTGCCGCTCGACGAGGCTTCAGTCGTTCGCATCGCGGAGCGCCTCAAGGCTGAGAAGATCGAAGCCGTCGCGATTACGTTTATCCATTCTTACGTCAATCCCGTGCACGAGGTGCGGGCGCGCGAAATTCTTCTCGAGCACTGCCCCGGCCTGAGCATAACGCTCTCATCCGAGGTTTGCCCGGAAGCACGCGAGTACGAGCGCACGTCAACCGCAGTAACCAACGCTTACGTTCAGCCGCTGATGGCTGGTTATCTCGGCCGGCTCGAGCGTGAGTTCCGGGAGCGCGGCTCGACAGCTCCCATCCACCTGATGACCTCTGGCGGAAGCCTTGCCAGCCTCAGGACGGCGGTGAGTTTCCCTGTGCGTCTCATCGAGTCCGGCCCTGCTGGTGGCGCCATTCTTGCCGCGCGTATTGCAGCGGAGCGCGGCGAGGATCAAATCCTGTCGTTCGACATGGGCGGCACCACGGCCAAGGTCTGCCTCATCGACAATGGCCAGCCGTTCAAGGCGCGCGTTTTCGAGGTCGACCGTTCGTCGCGCTTCAAGAAGGGTAGCGGTTTCCCGTTGCGCATCCCGGTCATCGAAATGGTCGAGATCGGTGCGGGTGGCGGCTCTATTGCGCGTGTCGACGCGTTGAAACGCATTCACGTTGGTCCGGAAAGCGCAAGCTCCGAACCCGGACCGGCTTGTTACGGCCGCGGCGGCACCGAGCCGACGGTCACCGACGCCGATGTCACGCTGGGCAAGATCGATCCGGCACGTTTCGCCGGCGGCAAGATCAAGGTTGACGTCGATAAAGCTCGCGCTGCTCTCGACGAAAAGGTTGGCAAGCCGCTCGGCCTTGATACGCAAGCCGCAGCTTACGGCGTGGCAGAAATCGTCGACGAAAACATGTCCAATGCGGCGCGCGTCCATGCTGTCGAGCGCGGAGCCGAAGTCCGCGCACGGACCATGGTTGCCTTCGGTGGCGCGGCCCCGCTGCATGCCTCCCGCGTGGCAGAGAAACTCAGCATCAAGCGCGTGATTATTCCGGCTGGTGCGGGCGTCGGCTCTGCCATCGGCTTCCTCGACGCACCGGCGGCGTTCGAGCTCGTGCGCTCGCTTTACATGCGGCTTGATCGCTTCGATGCGGCTACAGCCAACGCCCTCCTCGAGGCTATGAGCCAAGAGGCGACGGCGCTGGCAAAAGAAGCGGCGGAAGATCAGCCGCTACGCGAGGAACGGCGCGCCTTCATGCGCTACGCGGGCCAGGGACACGAAATTCCGATCGAACTCCCCAACCGCCCGCTGACGGAGGAAGATACGATCGCCATTCGCCAGGCTTTCGAGGCGGAATACGATCGGCTTTTTGCGCGGCATATTCCCGGCGCGGCCATCGAAATCATGAGCTGGGTGGTCCTTGTGTCCACGCGCGAACGGCGGCCGGAGAAGCTCGGTCCGGTGTCCGCGAAACCGGCTCCGGCACCGTCCGGGAAAAGAACCGTCTTCGACGCTCTTCTCGGAAAAGCCATCGAAGTTCCCACTTACGAGCGCGATAGCCTGGAGCCCGGAACGCAAATTTCAGGCCCCGCGATCATCGTGGAGGACGGAACATCCACTTACGTTTCCACGAGCTTCGATGCCACCGTTGATGCAGGCAAGGCATTGGTGCTCACGGCGAAGAATTCGGAGGGCCGGCCATGACGGAGAAAATGGCCAACGACATAGAGTTGCAGATCATGTGGAACCGCCTGATCTCGGTTGTCGAGGAGCAGGCGCAGACACTTCTCAGAACCGCGTTCTCATCGATGGTGCGCGAAGCTGGCGACTTGTCAGCCGGCGTATTCGATCGGCAAGGCCGCATGCTGGCCCAGGCTGTGACGGGCACGCCCGGGCACGTGAACTCCATGGCCCTGTCGGTCAAACATTTCATCGATCACTTCGGGCTCGAAAACATGAAGCCCGGAGATGCGTACATCACCAATGATCCGTGGTTGGGCACGGGCCACCTTAACGACTTCGTGGTGACGACTCCCTGTTTCTATAAAGGGAAATTGGTCGGCCTCTTTTCGTGCACCAGCCACCTCACGGATATTGGCGGCATTGGTTTCGGACCGGATGCCACCGACGTCTTCATGGAGGGGATTTATATTCCCTTCCTGAAGCTGCTCGATCAGGGCAAGGTCAATGAAACGCTGATGGCGATGATCCGGGCCAACACTCGGCTTCCCATCGATACGGTCGGCGACGTCTATTCGCTGGCCGCATGCAACGACATCGGCTGTCAGCGGCTCATCGAGATGATGAAAGAGTTCGATCTCGATGACCTCGACCAGCTCGCCGACCACATCATCAACCGTTCCCGGGAAGCCGTCCTGGCCGAAATCGCCAAGCTGCCAAAGGGCTCTTGGTCCAACACGATGGTGACGGACGGTTATGATGAGCCGATCGTTCTTTCTGCTACGACCACCATCAGCGAGAACGGCATCCACGTTGACTACACCGGTACCAGCGGGACTGTACGCCGCGGCATCAACGTGCCCCTCGCCTACACGACGGCTTACACCGCGTTCGGCTTGGGCTGTGTCGTCGCAGCGACGGTGCCGAACAACGCCGGATCGCTTGAGCCGCTTACGGTTTCGGCGCCGGAAAATTCGATCCTTAACGCGCAGAAACCCGCGCCAGTGCTGTTGCGCCACGTCATCGGCCAGATGCTGCCGGACGTCATTTTCGGCTGCCTGCGGCAGGCTATTCCTGACCGCGTTCCGGCGGAAGGCGCGTCCTGCCTCTGGAACCTCAACGTTCGCGGCTCTGTGAAAGGCGGGGAAGGCGGCAATTACGGGTTCATGATGACCGTAACGTCGAATGGCGGCACGGGTGCGCGGCCGCAATCCGACGGCCTTTCCGCAACGGCTTATCCGTCGGGCGTGAAGGGAACGCCCATCGAAATTGCCGAGCAGATCACGCCGCTTATTTTCTGGCGGAAGGAGCTGCGGCCGGATTCTGGCGGTGCGGGACGCACGCGCGGCGGCCTGGGACAGATCATCGAAATCGAAAGCAATATCGGGGAGCCGTTCGAGCTTCTGGCCGGCTTTGACCGCGTTGAGTATCCCGCCCGCGGATGCGCGGGAGGACAGAATGGCGCGAATGGCGTCGTCGCCCTTGCCTCAGGAAAAAAGCTTAAGGGTAAAGGCGTGCAGCTCGTTCCGCCGGGAGAGCGTCTTGTCATTATGACGCCTGGCGGCGGCGGCATGGGCTCGCCGAAGGAGCGAGACCGCGAAGCCGTGCTGCGCGACCTGCAGGATGAGCGGATTACTCCGGAAACTGCGAAAACGGTTTACGGGCTCGAAACGGAAACTGTTAGCTAAAGTTCATCAGCGGTCCGACGAGAAAGGAAAACTCCTTTCTCGTCCCTTTTTCGGAACCAGAGTTTAGGGCGCGCGTTTGAGGGCCGGGGGGACTTTGGATGGAGGTCCCATGCCCAGACTGCGTTCCACCGTGATCGGAGCAGCCCTCATCACGCTGTTCTCTGCGTCCCCCCTTTCCGCTGACTGTTATTCGAGACATGCGAAGCCTTGCGGCGCTCCACCTGAGCTCGTCGACGCACCAGGAAACGAGGCTGTCGTCGACGTCACCGTGCGCTACAGAGGGCTGCCGGCTTACGGTTACGGGCCGGCCTTCGTTCCGCGTCCGCCTTCTTTATGGCGTCAGCGCGAGGTTGCTTACGACGCGATTTTCACGCCCGACAAACGCATCATCTATGATGCGGGTCGTGCCGCACAGTCCCGCGCCG
>PKEY01000070.1 GCA_002919265.1 Hyphomicrobiaceae bacterium
AACGCCCACATACTCACCTACCCTTTTCACGAACGAACTCGATATCCGTGAACAGGACTGTGGCAGCAAAAGGAAATTTGGTGCAGGTAGTGATGACCTTCGACAAGCCAGTCGCCATAGCGAGAGCGACTTCGGGCCGCTGGCCACGTGCTCGACTTACGGTTTGCGCCATAGGACGCCATGGAGCTTGAACCGCTCTGGCCCCCTCTCCTATAGCGCATAGAGGTTCTCTGAGAATGTGAGGACTCGTTCGGAGTCGTCGGAGGAGAGATACACACTTGACCCTGTCTTCCAAGGAATGCGACGTCGCCATCGTCGGCGGTGGGCTTGTAGGTGCGGCCGTCGGATATGGCCTTGCCCGCCTGCGGCAGCGCGTGGTCCTACTTGACGAGGGCGATGCAGACATTCGCGCTTCGCGAGCGAATTTCGCGCTGGTCTGGGTACAGGGCAAAGGATTTGGCTACACGCCCTATGCCCACTGGACCGCGCGGTCATCGAACTCTTGGATCGAGTTCGCGGCGCTTCTGCGCGATGAGACTGGTCTGGATGTCGCCTTCCAACGTCCGGGAGGTTTTCATCTCGCGCTTTCTGAAGAGGAGCTTGCGAGGCGAGCCGCTTATATCGATCAGCTTCACAGCCAATCGCCAGAGTTCCCCTACCGCGTTGAAATTCTGGACCGATCACAGGTCGCGGCAATGCTGCCTGACATCGGCCCTGACGTGGTCGGCGGAAGTTATTGTGCGCTCGATGGCCATTGCAATTCGCTGAAACTCTATCGGGCGCTGTTGAAAGCGGCTGCGAAGCACGGCGGCAAATATCTGGCTAGCCATCGCGTGGAAAAGATCGCCTACGAAAATCACGAATTTCGGATTTCGACTTCCGCGGGTGAAATTCACGCGGAAAAGGTCGTGCTAGCCGCCGGAAACGCCACCATGCATCTTGCACCGATGGTGGGCCTCGAAGCTCCCATGCAGCCGGAGCGCGGACAAATCATGGTCACAGAGCGTGTGACGCCGTTCCTGAATTACCCCGTCGTCACCATCCGGCAAACTGATGAAGGCACTGTTATGATTGGCGACAGCAAGGAGGAAGGGACGACCCCAGATGGCCTGAATTTGTCGATCAGTGCCGTTATGGCGTCGCGCGCTATTCGCATGTTCCCCCTGCTCGGCCGTCTCAATGTCGTACGCATGTGGGCAGGTGTGCGCGTTATGACGGCCGACGGTTTTCCCATTTACGACCAGTCGGAGACGTGCCCTGGGGCATTCGTGGCGTGTTGCCACTCGGGCGTCACCCTTGCGGCCAATCACGCTTTGACGCTAGCTCCAATGATCGCCGCCGGTCGCCTCGATGCCGAAGTGGTCGGCGCATTCAGTGCGCGGAGGTTCCATGTTTCGAAGGCTGCCTGAAACAAGTGCCGCCACGGTCACCGTTAGCATCGATGGTGCAGACGTGCAGGTTCGCGCTGGGGACACCGTCGCGGCAGCCTTGCTCGCCGCCGGCGTCCATCCATATCGCGCGTCCACGGTGAGTGGAGCCCCACGAGCGCCTTATTGCATGATGGGCGTGTGTTTCGAATGCCTAGTGACCGTGGATGGCGTCGGCAACCGCCAAGGCTGCCTTATTCCGGTTCGAGAGGGAATGCGCATCGAAACGCAACACGGCAAACGGGAGGCACACCGGTGAATGGAGCACCCGTGTTTGAAAATACATACGACGTCGCCGTGGTCGGTGCGGGACCTGCCGGGCTCGCGGCGGGAGCCACGGCAGCCAAGGCTGGCCTTACTACAATTGTTCTGGATGAGAATCCGGCCCCCGGCGGTCAAATTTATCGCGCTATTACGACGACCCCGGTCCGCCGAGAAGAAATTCTCGGAGAGGATTATTGGGACGGTCAAAAGCTCATTCAAGAATTCCAGTCGAGTGGCGCTCAGCTTGTTTCGGGCGCAACCGTTTGGAGTATTTCGCGCGCCCTTGAAATCAACGTTTCCCAAGGCGGTCAAACGCATCTCATCAACGCACGTTGGATAATTCTTGCAACAGGCGCGCAGGAACGCCCCTTCCCGATCCCGGGCTGGACGCTTCCTGGCGTTATGACGGCAGGCGGTGCTCAAACGTTGCTGAAAGCATCGGGTCTGGTGCCATCCGGTCGGGTCATTCTCGCTGGCACTGGCCCGCTCTTGTGGCTCCTTGCCGCCCAAATCCTTCGTGCTGGCGGCGACATTACCGCGATCCTCGATACGACACCGCTTGAAAACTACGTTCGCGCATTGCGCCAGTTGCCTGGCTTTCTGCTGTCTCCCTACTTTGCGAAAGGCCTGCGCCTTCTCACCGAAGTTCGGCGGAAAACACGGGTCATTAAAGGCGTCACAAAGCTCGAGGCCCAGGGCAAGGACAAATTGGCGGAGGTGCTATTCGCCACGGGAAGTCAACCCGCAACGCGCATGGCAGCGGACCTCCTCTTGCTGCATCAGGGCGTCGTTCCTAACGTCAATCTCGCGATGTCGATCGGCATCGACCATCGGTGGGATGAATTGCAGCTTTGCTGGGTCCCGGTTTTGGATCAGTATGGAAACAGCTCCGTTCCTGGCATTGCTATCGCCGGTGACGGTGCTGGAATAAGCGGCGCGCTTGCAGCTGCCGAACGAGGGCGCCTCGCCGCTTATGCCGCGGTGAAGGCTCTTAAACCCGAGGCGCTCAGCCATCTTCCCGCCGAGCAGATTCTTCTTCAAGCGCTGGCAAAAGCGCAGGCCGGGCGCGCTTTCCTTGACACGCTTTACCAGCCGCCGAAGCACTTCCGAATTCCCGAGAAGAACGAGACGCTCGTCTGCCGCTGCGAAGAGGTTACCGCTGGGCAAATCCGGGAAATGGTCGCGCTTGGCTGCGAGGGTCCGAACCAGCTGAAATCTTTTCTTCGCTGCGGCATGGGGCCCTGTCAGGGCCGCCTGTGCGGCTTGACCGCTACGGAAATGATCGCTGCCGAAAGAAACGTTTCTCCGCAGCAGGTGGGCTATTATCGGTTGCGGCCGCCAATCAAGCCTATTCAACTGGCCGAAATCGCTGCGATGCCTCAATCCGAAACAGCAGTAAAGGCGGTTGTACGCGGATGAGCCACACAGCCGATGTCATCGTCATTGGTGCTGGAATCCATGGGTGTTCGACGGCTTTGCATTTGGCAATGCGCGGTCTTAAGCCAGTCGTAATCGAAAAGGATCACGCTGGCCGTCACGCCTCCGGTGTCAATGCAGGTGGCGTCCGACAACTCGCCCGCCACTTTGCGGAAGTCCCCCTATCCGTCGCTTCGATGGAGCTGTGGGAGCGGATCGAGGATCTCGTGGGGGACGACTGCGGCTTTACTTCCGAAGGACAGGTGCTGGTTGCAGAAACCGAGGCCGAGCTCGAAAGCTTCCGCGCTCGCGTGGACGAATTGCGGGCAATGGGCTTCACCCATGAGGAACTGATCGATCGCGTCGAGCTGAAAAAGCTCGTCCCCGCTGTATCCGACAGCTGTCCCGGCGGGGTCGTTTCCCGTCGCGACGGCGCCGCAAACCCGTTTCGAGCGACGCAGGCATTCCGACGCAAAGCAATTCAACTCGGCGCGAAGGTCGTAGAAGGCGTCTCGGTAACGGGATTTACACGCCAAGGTGCGGCATGGCGCGTCTCGACGACAGCAGACACTTTCGAGGCACCAGTTATCGTCAATGCTGCGGGAGCTTGGGCTGGCAGAATTGCGGCGATGTTCGGGGAGCCTGTTCCGCTCGAGGTTATCGCGCCTATGCTGATGATCACCTCCCGCATGCCGCACTTCATTCGTCCCGTCGTGATACTGCGCGGCCGCAAACTGTCGTTCAAACAATTCAATAACGGTACAGTACTGATCGGTGGCGGCCATCTGGGCCGCGCCTATCCTGATACGAATTACACGGAGCTAGACTGGACCAAGCTCAGAGAAAGTGCCCGTACGGTGTGGGACCTCTTCCCGATTATGCGGCAGGCGACGATCGTTCGCGCCTGGGCCGGGATAGAGGCACGCATGCCTGACGACATCCCAGTCATTGGCCCCAGCTCTACGGCCGAAGGCGTTTATCACCAATTCGGATTCTCGGCGCACGGCTTTCAGCTTGGACCCGGCGTCGGAGCTTTAATGGCTGAACTTATCACCACCGGCTCGACAAACTTGCCGATAGCTCCTTTCTCGATAGCGCGTTTCTCAAACGCTATCCCAAAACACTGACGCCCAGTCTTTCCTCCGGGAAGACCACTTTTTTCTTTGATCAAATACCGTACGCGACCCCGTCTCTGCCAGGATCCGCGCCTCCTTCAAGGCGAGCCGGATGGATTTTGATCGCGTGAACCCAGCCAATCGTATAACCATACGGATTGCGTATGACCTCGTACCCGTCGGCTTCTAGGGCACGCGTTACGTATCGCGGAATGCGATTTGAAACATCTATAGGATTTCCAGTCGACGAGAACCGTGGAGCGGCAACGGCCTCCTGAATCGACATTCCAAAGTCGATCACATTGAGAATGGTCTGTAATACGCCCATGACGATTTGGGTTCCGCCAGGTGCGCCGAGAACAAGACTCGGGTGATCGTCTTCGAAGACGATCGTTGGGCACATGGCGCTGAAGCGGGACTTCCCAGGCGCGATGCTTCCCGCGCGCCCCGGGCGCGGATCGAAAACCCCCATGCAGCCGTTGTAGAAAAAGCCAAGCCCGTCGGTGATCACACCCGATGGCATTCCCAGAGAATGGGTCATCGCCACGCAATTGCGCTCGCTGTCGACGACGGAAATGTGCGTCGTGTTCTGCGGTGCCGGATCGGGCCCTTGCAACCGCGGCACACGCGCTTTTTCCCCGCGGCGTATCTCGTCAGCTAAGGTCGCAGCGTAAGCCTTGCTGGTTAGACGATCCAGCGGGACGTCGAAGAAGTCCGGATCACCAACGTAGCGATCTTTGTCGATGGTCGCCCGCTTCATTGCTTCCGTGACAACCCGGATGTATTCTGGCGAATTGTGCCCCAGGCTTGCGAGATCGAAATTCTCGAGAATGTTCAGCATTTCGAGAAGCATGACCCCGCCGCCAGGCGGACGATTTGTTGTAATTCTGCGCCCGCGATAAGTCCCGACAAGCGGCTTCACATACCGCGGCTGATAGCGCTCGAGGTCCTGTCTTGACAGCAGACCCCCGTGGGCCTGGATATCGCTGATCATTCGATCGGCGATCTCGCCAGTGTAAAAAGCCTCCGCTCCTTCTTCCGATATTTTGCGCAATGTCTGCGCATAATCTGGATTGCGAATTGTCTCCCCAATTCGCTTCGGACTTCCGTCGGGCGCACAATAGAGGGTGCGGCCCGCTGCAGTGTACGTCAGCCTTTCCGCCGTTGCGGCCCGCCCCATTTTCCCGTCTTCGAGGAAAAAGGTGTACATCGCAGGCCTGACGAAGAAACCTTCCTCTGCCCACCGTATTGCCCCCTCAAGAATGGCACTCCACGGCAATCGACCATAAGTCCGGTGTGCCCGTTCGAAAGCTCTCAATGCGGCGGGAACACAGATCGACTGATAACCGAGCTCGTTCACGCGCCCTTCGAGAATGAAGCCGAAGCCGTCGCGCGTTTCACCTCTGATGAGGTGCGCCCACATTTCGGGACTGGCTGCGAGCGGAGCGGGAGCATGGAAATCGATATACTCGTGGACGCCGCGCTCTGGGATGTAGATTGCCATGCTCCCGAAACCGGCAATTCCGCACATGAGCGGATCGACAACCGTCTGCGCCATCGCGCAGGCGATGGCGGCATCAACTGCATTGCCGCCGGCTTTTAGGATTTCAATTCCGGTCTCGGCTGCTTCTGGCTGAGGGCAAACAACCATCCCGCTCTGCGCCATTCCAGGATCCTCCTGCTTCCCATCTTACGCAGTCGAGTTGGGGCGCCATTAAAGACGCACATCGTGGCGCGGCCGTCCCCAGTTCCTGGCTTCGGCCACGGCCCGCTCTACGTCCTCTTCGAGCATAAAGCCTTCCTCTACGAGCGACAAAGCAGCTTTGCGGATCGCCTCAACATACCACTCCGGCGATCCATAGCGTGCCAGGATTGAACGCCGTGGATCACCGAGTTGCATTCGCTCATCCTCTGTATCCGGAAACGGAATATAGCTGCCCGTAATACCAACCATGGCGCCGTGGCCGAATTCCCTGCGTCTCAGACTCCAGCCTGTGTAGGTTCCCAGCGGTACCTGCACCATTGGAGCACGCACACCCGCAACATCATTGCCATCCTCATCGACGGCAGGCACGAGCACAGGATACTCCTCCCCTGGCACGATATCCGGCGGCTCCTTGGTGATGATGCCCCTGTCGATGTCGGGGCCAAAATCCAGCCGTTCCAGTCGACTTGGCCCCCGCGGCGTGGCGATACCTGGAATGCGCGGAAACATTTTCCGCCACTCCTCGATATCAACCAGTGTACCATCAGCGCGACGAGGAATCCGACTTGGAGGTGGCTCAATCCCCTTGCTCACCCAATCGTCTAACAGATCGAGACAAGCGCGGAAAAACATCGTGGTGGCCACGACATTGAAATAGGTCTGCGCGAGACCTTTGGCCGGAGCGGCAACGTTGGGTGCCGCGAAATGCTGTGAGCTAGCCCAGAAATAAATCCGCACATCGTCCGGCTGTGGGAGGTCGTTACCCCGAGTGTCTGTGTGCACAAGGGACGCGCGACGATGCCAATATTCGCACGCCGTATCCGTGTGGATGACCTTCGGATCCGTTTCTGGTCTCTTCAGAATGCCATCCGTACGACCAGTGAAATGATCGGTGGAAATAGCGTATGAGAAGGGAAACCGATCGACCGGGCTGAAATGGTTTTCATGTTCTTGACCCGGTAGCAGAACGACGTTCGCGAACCGATGGTTCATCCACATCTTGCCCGCGCCCGCCACGTGGGGCATCACGCCATCGAAAACACGCCTGCCTTCTTCATCCGCATTGAAGCCGAGGTAGATGAAATCGCGAATACAGCGCCCTGTTTGAGACCGGCCCCAGGCATAAGCGTACTCGATCCGAGTTGGGCCGTCCCTTAGGGGATTAGGCATTCCTGAACTCGTCTCAGCTCCGTATTTCAAAAAGCTGATGAAGTTCCGAACAGCAACGTGGCCAAGGCCGAGCACGAGTGGGTTCTTGGCCCGATAGACTAGCTCGTAAATCCAGCCTGGCTCGAAGCCCGACGGGAGATAGATGTGGCTGTCGGACGGTACGACGGCGCGCTCCAGGCCCTGATTATCGACGCCGGAGCCTTGATCTAGCCGGGCGAAGAACCACTGATCCGATGGAATCTCTTCGCGCTGGCTCAAGGCATAACGGCGGCGTGTCAGTCGTGCCGTCCTCGTGTCTAGCGATGCTGTCGGATTGCTGCGGGTGGAAATCAATGAGCTCAGCGGGAAGACTTTCGTTCCTGGCTCAACGGCGATAAATTCCGTTCTTGCAATGCCCGTAATGGGCTTACCATTATCCGTCGCTACGGGAACTTTCAGCAGCATCCGGCCATCGCCGGGCAACAGGTCTCCCTGCCACCCGAGCCACGCAATCGTGTAACCGCGCCGCATAAGAAAGCCATTTCCAGCATCGGCGAGCGTTCGCGGATCATTCGAAGGTGGCGCATCATTGAAAAACTGCAGCGCGCGCTTATTCCCCCGATTGCCATAATCGAAGAAAAGCCTCCGATTGCCCCGGCTTAGGTCGACTGGTTTAAGTATGCAGAAATCGGCTTCAAACCGAACCAGCCCATCTTCGTCAGTGGGGGCAAACTCTATGTCGACCACGCCCTGCTGCGCCTCAGCCTTGGGATCGACACGGAAAACCACGGTTCCCGACAGCCGCTCGTACGCGCCTGCATCTCCGAACTCATGGCCGTCGGCAAAGAGGCATTGCTCTCGTACAATCAAATCGATGTGAGAAGACATTGATAACTCTCAGTCAGGAAGCTGCAGATGTCAGAGATGCTTCAACCAAATTCAGCGGATAATGGCAGCGATAGCTGCGCTGCTCGCCGCGTGTAGCTGGCGCTATCCGCGAACAGTCGGCTTGTGCATATGGACAACGCGGATGGAAAGCACATCCGGATGGAGGATTGAGGGGGCTGGGAAATTCGGCCTGCAATCCGAGATCCGGCAATCGCGATCCTGGCCTCGGGATCAGCACGGCCTTCAATAGAGCATCAGTGTACGGGTGATGCGGCCGCTCGAAAATTTCTTCGCTGGGGCCACGTTCCACGATCTGGCCGAGGTACATGACGGCAACTTCGTCTGCCAGATGATGCACGACGGCCAGATTATGGCTAATGAGGATCATGGTCAGATTGAGTTCCTGCTTCAATCGATGCAGGAGATTCAGGATTTGCGACTGAACCGAAACGTCCAAAGCGGACGTTGGCTCGTCGCAAATCAGGATCTTCGGCTCGCCGATGAGCGCTCGCGCGATCGCTACACGCTGCCGCTGCCCGCCTGAAAGCTGACTGGGATAGGCATCGACGAGATGACGAGGAAGACCAACCTCTGCAGCGAGCTCCTCGACCCGTTTGCGGCGTGAAACACGCGTCCCCACTCCCCGAACCGCCAACGGCGCCGAAATGATGGCCTCCACGGTCATACGTGGATTGAGCGAGGAATAAGGATCCTGAAACACCGGCTGAATGAGCTTTGCACGCTCCAGCCGGTCGTAGGAATTTAGGGGGCGTCCATCGACCAACACGATTCCTGCTGTTGGCTCTTCGACGCCGAGCAAAATTTTCGCCAAAGTCGACTTGCCGCAACCGGATTCACCGACGAGCCCGAGCGTCTGCCCGCGAGAGACGGTGAGATCAATGCCACGCAAGGCTTTGAGCGTTTTTTTCTTCGCGAATGGTCCCCCGACGGCGTATTCCCGTGTGACCCCCCGCATGATCAGGACATCATTTGTCATGATGCCTCCGCCAACCGATTCCACGCTTGAGGATCGCGTTTTTCTGCAGGAATAGCACAACGGACCTCGCGCCCATTGCCAACCGCGCTCAGAGGCACAGGGCCCGTTGCACAACTTTCGACGGCATAAGGGCAGCGATCTATGAACCCGCATCGCGTGCGCTCGCCGACCTGGCGAGGTACAATTCCGGGAATAAAGCCAAGTAGATCGCCGCGCTTCGTCTGGCCCGGCACCGGAATGGAGCGCATCAGGCCTTCCGTGTAAGGGTGCAGAGGACGGCTGAGGATATCATCGCAGGCACCGACTTCGACGACCTCACCGCCGTACATCACCACGATCCGGTCCGCCATGCCTGCGACGACGCCAAGATCATGTGTGATGAGGATGAGGCCAATACCAGTGTCGCGCTGGATTTCGCGCAGAAGGCGCAGAATTTGCGCCTGGATCGTCACGTCGAGCGCTGTAGTTGGCTCATCGGCAATGATCAGTTCCGGCTCGCAGAGCAGAGCCATGGCGATCATCACTCGCTGGCGCAAACCACCGGAAAGCTGATGGGGAAATTGAGAAAGCCGCTCTTCTGGCGACGGAATGCCGACCTTACGCAAGAGCTCGAGCGACCTCTCGCGCGCAGCCTGACTCGAAATCCGGCGATGTTGCTGCAGGATCTCACGCATCTGATCGCCGATGCGGTAGCAGGGATCGAGCGCGGTCATCGGATCCTGGAAAATCATCGCGATCCGATCGCCTCTCAGCTGCCGCCATCTGCGTGGTGATGCATTGGTGAGGGCCTCGCCCTTGAGCGTAATGCGTTCGCACGTATATCGTGCGGCCCGCGGCAAGAGTCCCATGATGGCGAGCGCCGTGAGGCTCTTGCCACAACCTGACTCACCGACCACCGCGACAGTCTCGCCGCGAGATACGCTAAGGTCGACGCCCCGAACTGGCCGTAAAACTGCGCCTTCTACGGGAATTTCAACCTGCAGCCCCTTAACCTCTAGGATCGGTTCGCCACGCATCTCACGCTCTTCCCTCAGGCGTCGTCACGTCCCGGATGGCGTCACCGATGAGATTGATTGCGAAAATAAGTGCCACGAGCGCAGCGCCTGGAATGGCGACCATCCACGGACGGAATAAGAGCTGCGTCTTAGCCTCCGAAACCATCAATCCCCAGGACACCTCAGGAGGCTGCACACCGAGTCCCAGGAACGACAAAGCAGCCTCAAGCAAAATCGCGTGCGCGAACTCGATCGAAGCAACTACAATCAATGGGCCGGTGATGTTGGGGAGAATTTCCTTCAGCAAGATACGGCTTGTCGAGCTGCCGATCGTCCGCGCGGCTATGATGAATTCGCGCTGCGCCACCTGTTGAGTCGCACTTCGAACCACAATGGCAAAGCGATCCCACAACAATAGCCCGATGACGACAATCATCAGGGAAAGGGAGCTTCCAATCAGGGCGACGACCACCAATGCGACGAGCACGACCGGAAGCGTCAGACGGATGGTCACCACGAAGTTGATGATGAGATCAACCCAACCGCCCCAGTAACCGGCAGCCACGCCGAGCGCCGTGCCGATGACCCCGGAAATAAGTACGGTGAACAATCCGATAATGAGGGAGATGCGAGCGCCGTAGAGGAGCCGCGCCAGATAATCCCGCCCAAGGTTATCGGTTCCTAGAATATGCTCCCAGGAACCCTTGTCAGCCCAAATGGGTGGCAGAAATCGCCGCGCCAGATCCTGTGCCGTCGGATCATGATGGGTGAGCACCGGAGCGAGAATCGCTGCAATCGTAATCGCGAGGAGGATGAGCCCGCCAACCCAAAAGCTGCCATGCCGGAGCGCGCGCCGCAGGGCCACTCGGCCCGGCGACATGGAGCGGTCAATCGTCGGTGCTGCGGAATTAGCTGCGACTGTCATTGCACTCAGGACATCCGAATGCGCGGATCGAGAACCGCGTTCAGCAAGTCAGCAAGAAGGGTAAGAAAGGCATAAGCTGTGGCAATGACCAACAGAATCGCCTGGATCACCTCGATATCCGCACGCTGAATGGACTCCCAAGCCAGATACCCAAGGCCCTTCAATGAAAAAATCGTCTCAATGACGATCGAGCCTCCAAGCATGAAGCCGAGCTGGACGGCAGCGAGTGACACGACCGGAATAATCGCATGCCGAAGTCCGTGCCGAACAACGACGCGCCAAGGGGCGAGGCCATAGGCGCGAGCCGTGCGAACATGATCGGATTGCAGCACGTCCATCATGCCCGAACGCGTCAACCGCATTATAGCAGGAGTTGCATAGTAACCCAGCGCAATAGCAGGCATGATGAAGTGGGCCCATGTAGCGCCGCCTGAAATCGGCAGCAGTCGGAAATAGACGCCAAATATGTACATGAGCCCTAAAGCGAACACGAATGAGGGCAGCGCCTGACCTGCAACAGCTAGCCAAAGCGCTATGCGATCGATCAACGTATTGGGGTAGAGCGCCGCGAGAACACCTAACGGGATCGAGAGAAGTAGCGCGAAGCTGAGTGCCAGCACGCCAAGAGTTGCTGTCACTGGCATATGATCGGCAAGGACATCGGCGACATCCATACGCAAATAATAAGAGCGGCCGAACTCGCCCTGCAGCACACGGCCAATCCAATCAAAATATTGGACTATCAATGGCCGGTCGAAACCATAGAGCTGTCTGACGGCAGCAATGTCACTCTCGGTAGCACCCTCCCCAGCCATTGCCGCAGCGGGGTCGCCCGACAAATGGACAAGCAAAAAGGCGACCACCGAAGTAACAGCGATCACCAGAAACGTCACGCAAATACGCTTGAGGATAAAATACGTCATATCCCTCGGTGGGGTGCGGGGTTATTCCCGCACCCGTTCTGAGCTATTTCCACTTGGCCATGTAGAAGTGTGCCATCTCGTCATCAGTCAGAGGATAGTCGAGATCGCTCGTGAAGGCATACGTCCGGCCATAGATGAATAGCGGAAGGTAATACGCCTGATCGGCGATCTTCTTCAGCGCCTTCGAATAGAGCTCCTTGCGGACTGCCGGATCCATCGTCTTTTCTGCTTTGGCAAGCCAATCTCGCACCTCTTCATCACGGGCGTAGTCGTCCGGACTGAACTGGAAATAATGGCCGGTCGAAGCTGACGCGTCGAGCATTCCATTCGAGCCGAAGGTCAGGTGTGCAATCGGCGTCTTATTGTCTACAATGAGGGGACGCAGAGCCCGCCACTGCAGGAACTGCAGTTCCGCATTGATCCCTACTGCCCTCAGATAATTGATAACAGCTTCAGAATACGGCCGATCGCGATAGGCGTAAAACTGAACAGTGAAACCATTCGGATACCCAGCTTCGGCGAGCAACTGCTTTGCCTTTTCCGGATTATACTCGTATTGTACCACGTCCGTTTCGCAGCCGAATTGTATCGGCACGCACAGCGACTTCTGAACAGCTGCACCTTCACCGACGAGATTCTTTGCGATTGCCTCACGGTCGATCGCATGGGCAATGGCCCGCCGGACACGCACGTCTGTCAGAGGATTTTTGCCTGTGCGGCCCGCTGCGTCGAGCGCCAGGAACGACATACGCATGGTTGGCGCGGAGACCACGGTAATATTGGGCATCGTGTTCAGCATGTCCGCATTCTCGGGCGGAACGCCCCAGATCCAGTCGACACCGCCGGTCACCAGCTCCGCGACTTGTGTTTCAGTATCCTTGATCGTCCGATAAACGATCTTGCCGATCGTGGGTTTTCCTTTCGGACTTCCCTCGAAATAGTCAGGATTCTTGACGAGCGTAAGCGACTGACCCGGCTGGTAACTCTCAATCTTGTATGGCCCGGTACAGACTGGAAGAACTGCGCCCCAATCGCGGCGCGTTTTGCCATCAGCGCCCGGAACTTCGGGAGCCTTTTGATAGTGCCCCGATGGATAAATCGGCGAGGTACCAGAGAGGTATTCAAACGCAGCTGGTGTAGGCCCTTTCGTGTGAATGCGAATCTTGTGCGTGTCGACCACCTCGACATTCTTAATCCAGTCGACGACCACGCGGATCTTCATGTCGCTGTCGGGGGCAGCGAGGTGATTCAGGGTGTCAGCCACGTCCTGGGCATCGAAATCTGTTCCGTCGTGGAACTTTACGCCTCTGCGAAGTTCCATCTCAAGCGTGGTATCATCCAGCCACCTCCAACTCGTTGCGAGCAAAGGCAAATACTCGTTTGTCTTGGGATCGCGGTACAGAAGACTGTCGCACTGCGCGTACGCGGTGATCAACGCCTCGCGCTGATTTCCGTAATACAAGTCGGGCGTGTCCATCTCGGTCGCTGTCGCCCAGATCAACGTATCATTGTCCTTCCCCGCAAAAGCTGGGAAAGATGCGAGGACGGCAAAACTGATCGTCCAGAGGGCCGATTTTACTCTCATGGTTTTCCTCTCGTCTTGGACTGAATCCCTCCCTGACGCCAAGGAAGCGTCAGTGCCGAAGCCATACGTCCGCCGCGCTGAATGCCGAGGACCGGAGGGCGTCCGTGGGGCAACTGGACATAATGATCACAGTCTGCGCCAGCGATTGACATGCGAATTCTGCTACCGCGCTGGAAGACCCAAGCCGTCGGAAGCAAAGCAAAGCGCATTCGCGCTGGCTCACCCGGTGTGAGCGGCTCTGCATTTGCTCTCGAAAAATCACGGAAAGGCCATGTCCACTTCTGGAAACGCTGGGGCTCCGCTTCTTTTCGGTGTAGCGCGCGCAGAACTCCTTCCGTTACGTAACGCACTGTGCCATCGGCCTCAACTTCAGATAAGTAGATATGCAGAACCGCATCGCGTTCGCTCGATTTTAGCCAAAGATCGACCACAGGATGACCAGCAATCTCGACCTTTTCTTCTAGAGGCGGAGACGTATACGAAAGCATGCGCTCATCACGCCCCTGCCAGTCAGTATAGTACTCGGAGGTATCGATTGCTGAGAGGCGTTCGTGACGCGTCAACGAACCGGTGCCAACTGTGAAATCGACCCGATAGATGTCCTCGCCTGGACTGCCGATAGCTGCACTAAGAGCGCCGCTAGCTGAAAGATAAAAAATTTTGCTGTCCTCGATCGGAGGCCACGAAGTCGCCTCGCGCCATTGTTCTTCGTGCAGACAGAAATAATGGATCGGTGACTCGTGCTGGAGGCCGGTATCTAACCCCATGAGGTAGTGGTCAAAGAACCGCAGCACCTCAGCCAGGACATTGAACTCAGGTTGGACGCTTTTGCGCCATGGCGAAACATTGGTCCTCGCGCCGTGGTCCCACGGCCCGAGAAGCAGGTGCTGTTTCTTGTTCGGCAGGGACAAGTAGCGAGCGATGGAGCCGTTGGAAAAGCCTGCGCCATCCATCCACCCCGAAATCGAATAGATGGCTACGTCAGGGTCAATGCTCTCAGCGTAATGGTACGGGCTAAACGAGAACGCGCCGAAAGCCTCGTCGTAAGGCAATCGAGAATCGGCAAATTGAAATTCCGAAATGAAATCCGGCATATGAAAATTGGCCAAGTGCTCCCTGACCGCAGCGCGGCAGAGAGACCCGTCGACGTCCTCATCCACCGGCTGAGGCCCGGCGAAGTCCGGATTACTAAAGTAGGGCTGGCGCGCGAGAATATCTCGACGATCGTGATCGAGGCCGATCATCAGCTCATCGTAGGTCCGGGCCAAGTTATTCAGCAGGACTCCGCCAGGATAGAGATGGTCGGCGTACGTGTTCCACACCGCGAAAAGCGGGGCGATTGCCTTAACCGCTTTATGCCCAGTGCTCGCAAGGAAGCAAGCCGCAGCACCGAGGTAAGAAATACCCGTTGAACCAATGATCCCTTTCGACCACGGCTGGGCGACGATCCAATCCGCAATCTCGCGGTAATCCTCCCGTTCAACCGGTGACCGGAAGGAGTCCCGTGTGCCGAAGCTCGCACCCGTACCCCGTACATCGACAACGACGAGTGCGTACCCTCGCGGAACAAAAAAATCCCGATACTTGCCTGCATTTGGGCTCGGATCCGTTGTCGGAGAGGCGCCTTCGCGCAGCGCGAAACGCCGATAGTACGGCGTAAGAATAAGAATGGTCGGGAAACCGCCTACCGGCGTCTCACCCAGTGGCAAATAGATGTCTGCAGCGAGGCGGCAGCCGTCTCGCATCGTGAGATAGAGCGAGCGAGGCCGTTCAGGCAGACGGAAGCGCGGGGGCCTCTCCTCCAAGTAACGCGACGGTGGCTTGCGCCAGGCCGAGCACATTGCGTCGCTGTCCGACATCCAGGCCCCTCCGGAACACCACACCTTCTTGACACCCTAAAGCCGTTGCTTCATGCGTCAATTTCATATTACGCAAATGTTCATGCATTATGCGCAAGGATGATTTGAGTGAATATCAAGGGGTTAGAGGCTCTTAGAGCCTTTATGGAGGGTGGTTCGCTCAACGAGGCAGCGCAGCGACTGCACAAGACGCAGCCTCAAGTGAGCCGTCTGTTAGCTGCGTTGGAACAAGAGGTTGGATTTCCGCTTTTCAACCGCGAGAAACGGCGTCTTGTTCCTACTTCTGAAGCGCGAGCATTCTACTCGCATGTCGAGCACGCGCTACACAGCCTTGACGAAGTCAAACTCGCAGCTGAGCGCGTCCGCACCCAACAGCGCCAACACGTCCGCATACTTACGGCACCTCACGTCACGGAGGCGTTGATTGCCGAGGCGATAGCAAGAATGACAGCCGAATATCCAGGCTTCACGGCATCCATCGACGCCCGCTCTCGCCTCGACATCGAACTTTGGCTCGGAAAAGAACAGTTTGATCTTGGAATTACCGTTCTCCCACTAGACAGCGACATTATCGAAATTGAACCCATGGTCACGATCAGCGCCGTCGCAGTTATGCGCGAGGATCATGAGCTTGCGACCAAAAAAACAATTCATGTTTCCGATCTAGTAGGGCAACCCTTAGTTGCCAACGCCCCGCGAACAGTCATGCGGCAACGGCTTGACGCGACGTTTCGGACTATCGGCGCAACGCCGAATATTCGGCTGGAGACACCAAATGGACTTGTAGCTTGCGAACTTGCTGGGCGCGGCCTAGGGATCGCCGTTGCTGACGCTTTTGTTGCACGCTCCAGCCTAAAGCCTGGCATGGCCATACGATCCTTCGAGCCAGCTATCGAACTGACGTATATCCTGATATTTCCTCGGTGGAAGGAGCAAACCCAGGTGGTTAAACGACTTGCTACACTTGTACGGGACGCTGCTCACCAGCAGGTAGCGAACAGCTTGGTGTAATTAACTGAGCTTTTTGAAGCTCAACCGCACGTCATGCCATTGTACTGTACATAGCTCGACAGACGAGGCTTAAGATAATGAGTCTCCTTCAGAGAAAACGCGGACTTAATGAAATAACTGAAAATCATGGGCACATAGTCGTATTCCACTTCGGTAACGATAACGCTGCCTCCCGGCTCAACGACGTCGTCGGGTAGAGGATAGGGCTCTCCGTCGGTATACGTGGCTGTGCCACCATTGTACTCAAACGACCAGCAAACCCTCGTATCATTTGGTCTGCTGATATTTGCGATGACGTTGAGGATCGTTACTCGCAGCCGCTGAGGATCATAGGGGCGCATAAGGTGGCCAACAATCTCCATGATGCCCGCGACTTCGCTGGTCGTAATCGATTTTGTCTGCGCCACAAGATCAGCCGTCGCGTTCGCTACCTGGCTCACGCGCCGTTCGACGGTCAGCGCCTGACTGAACTCGATGGTGCCAGCAAAAAGCATAAAAAGGATCGGAACAATCAGGGCAAATTCGACTGCCGCCACTCCTTGCCGGTCCCGCAGGTAGCAGGTGAAATACCGAGCAGTATTCCCTAGCCAGCCCTTCATGCCGCTTCCCTCAGTCCCCGTAAGGTTCCGTTCGAAACGTGGCCGAAGCCTGTATAAGCGCGGCGCCGCTTGGCATGTTGCCTAGCTTTAAGAAGGGCAGGAGGCCAGCCATATCCCACTCGTAACAAATCGTGACCAACACCACTTCACTCGCTCCACCAGTATTGTAGCTTGTGCCGTGCGGCGGCACGAGATTACCCTCTGTATCGGTGCAGGCCGGGGGTATTATAGAGGCGAAATCGGAATAGCTCTGCACGTTGACACGCATCTTGCCGTCGCAATCAACAAATGCCGGCAATCTCTTGCACACCTCCTGCTTGAACTCCTCCGCCGTCATCCCGCTTTCCTGCACAAAACCGACGCGGATCAAGCGGGAAGCCTGCTCGACGGCGCTTTCGAGAGAAAATGTCGTAAAAAAATAAAGCCCCAAACCAAAGATGCCGAAAAGAAACATAAAAAACGGGAGACCCACCAGTGCGAATTCGATGGCTGTAGTTCCCCTTTCATCTCGCGCCCAGGATCGTGCGAGACCAACCGAACGTTGCTGAGAAACCGAACGCACGGGGCTAACTAAATACATAATCCGCTCTCTCGACCGCTCATTCGCAGAAATCGGCCCCGGGGCGACGCTAGGCGGTTACCGAGTTCGCTGACACTCCGCAAAAGCATTCCGATCCAAGGCGCATCAATTGGCGTCTGCACTACCCGCCCCGGAGGAGAGTTTTATTTTGCGCTCCGAAAGCTTCGCCACCGTCTCGAAGTACTCCGGATCGTCACCAATGGTGGTCATTGGATTGCACTGAGGTGAGCAGTTGTAGCTCTCTCGCTTGCCGCCCTTGTGGAGATTCACGACCTTTCGCTCATCCCGTTGGACGAGAACACGCCGCTCGGCAACCACTTCACGATTAGCATCAAGCGCAATGATATTCGTGATGCCGAACGACTTACCGGTGACCACGAGAAGATCGTTACTTTGAATGGTGACATCCGCGATGGTGGGATTACCGATGATGATCTCGGTGATTGGCCGCTCAAGCCGCCAAAGCTGCGACTGATCATATTTGACGATGAGATCGTCCGCCGCGGCGTCGCCTGCTGATGCCGTCAATGCAGTCAGCCCCGCGACAATTGAAGCCACTGTGAAGCGAGCACCAATCTGAACGCGATACAAAGACACAGCCTCCCCCTGATATCATTTGAGTCAATCGGATTAGGGCGCGGAAGCGTGAAAAATTCGGAAACGGCGCACGAAGGCTACGGCAGCCGCTCGGCTATCTAACTGGAAACCGCAGTACTTCCTTTCAAATCTACAGAATTGTTGAGTTTTACAACATTTTAACGATGCTATCGCCGCGACCACACGGCGATTTTCCGCACAAAATTCGGGACACTTCCAATTACAATCAAAACGTGCGAAATATACCTATAAGTCATGGCCCCACACGCCGAAGTAGAGCAAACTTTTCAAAGTTCAGCTTCGACTTTTACTTCTCGGCAAGAGATCAAATCTAATTTTGCTCGTGTTCAGCTCAAATGCAGCAGAACACGGCGCGGAGGCGCCAAACACGAGTGGGAGTTGAGTCATATGAACATGTTCAAGCGTTTCCTTAAGGACGAGTCCGGAGCGACGGCTATCGAGTACGGGCTGATTGCTGCCTTGCTGGCGGTTGCAATCATTGCCACTCTTGGCGCCGTTGGTGGTCAACTTGATGCTACATTCGAGAAGGTCCAGAGCAAGCTTGAGGAAGCGAATAACTAATTGATCCAGCTTACGTTCGCACCAAACTCTGTCGCCCGGCTCGGCTAGAGCCGGGCATATTTCTGGTGGCACATCCCAGGTGAGTAAGACCATCGAAACGTTGGGATCCTATGGCAATTTATCCTCCACTTTTGGTATTCCCTTTCGCAATGGCTCTTGCCGGCATAATGGATTTAATAACATTTAAGATCCCGAATTGGATTTCTACGGGCCTAGCTGTAGGTTTTTTTGTGTCAGCCATCGCTTCGAATGCAAGTTGGTCATTCTTTCTCGTTCACTTCGGCGCAGGACTGCTCACACTCACCGTCGGCTTCGTCATGTTTGCACGCGGTTGGCTAGGAGGGGGAGACGCAAAATTGATGTCTGCCGCCGCGTTGTGGCTGGGTTTTGAAAGCATGCCCTTATTCTTGCTATGGACGGCAATGTTGGGTGGAATCCTTGCATTCATGCTTCTAGTCTATCGTCGCACGCTACCACCGGTCTGGCTTGTGCGGCATCCTTGGGCTATGCGGCTACATAACCCGAAGGAAGGGATTCCCTACGGAATCGCGCTCGCTGGCGCAGGACTCATTGTATTCCCCCAAACCATTTGGATGATAGGTGTTCCCAGCTAACGTTGGTTTCTGTCCACCTTGGGTCACGTCCAGCTGACAGTTAACCGCACATTGAGAATTATCACTCAAACTTGGTTCTGAGCGGAAGGGAGACCCGCTCTTTGGGGGCAACGTGGTATGAGACGTTCACAGGTACTCGGGATTGCAGTGGCACTAGGCGCCGGACTGGCGGCGTTCCTGGGCATGCGGGGTCTGTTGAACAAGCCGGCCACGGTCACAAAAACAGAATCAGTTGAACTTGCGCAAGTTCTGGTTGCGAGAACTGCAGTCTCGCTTGGACAGATCGTCAACGAGGGCAACTTCCGCTGGCAAGATTGGCCTAAGGAAGCGGTCGGAGCTAGCTTCATCACGAGAGCCAGCCGACCGGATGCGATTAGCGCTTTAACAGGTGCCGTTGCACGCGCGCCCCTCCTCGCTGGCGAGCCCATCACGGACGAAAAATTGATCAAGCCAGGTGGTGGCGGCGTATTGGCGGCCATCCTGACACCCGGTATGCGGGCCGTCTCAACAAAGATTTCCGAACAGACCGCAGCCGGAAAGCTCATTTTGCCAAATGACCACGTCGACGTGATCCTGATTCGCCGCACCCAGGGGGGCGAGGGGCATGTCAGCGAAGTCCTCTTCCGCAACGTTCGGGTGCTCGCCATTGGCCAAACCATTGAGGCTCGGGAAGGCAAGAAGGGCTCGGAGGGCAATGTGGCCACCCTTGAGCTGACACCGGCCCAGGCCGAACAGCTCGCGCTCGCCAATACCGTTGGGGAAATTACGCTTGTCCTCCGCAGCATTGCTGATGCGGCAGAAACACCGAGCGATCCAGGCCCAGATGCCACCCAACTAGCTGCCAGCAAATCTAAAGAGCGCGATACAATCAGTGTGCTGCGTTACGGCGTAAAGTCCCGCGCTTACGTCAATTGAGTTCGTTTTTCCGAGTGAGTTCGCGTGTGTCAGTTGCGTCTCGAGTCGGGGTTCCGGTCAGAGGTCTTGATCCATGCGGACGCTATTTCGGAGTTTCGGATTTGCGGGGCTCTTCGCAACCGCTGTCTTAGGATTTTATAGCGACGCAAGAGCGCGCGATAACGGCTATTACGCTATCGACCAGGCTACGCCAACGCGTACGCGTGGCCATAATTCGGTTCTGCGTATCCAGCGCAGCGAACTAGGTCAGAGCCGGGCTGTCCAGCTTGGCCGCAACAAATCCATGCTCATCGAGCTGCCGCAAGAGTTGCGCGATGTAGTGGTTTCGAACCCTGAGATTATCGATGCCGTCGTGCAAAGCTCGAACCGCGTCTACCTGATCGGCAAGGCAAACGGTCAGGCCAATGCGTTCTTCTTCGACAGTAACGGCGATCAAATTCTGACCCTGGAGGTTTTGGTTGAGCACGATACCGCGGCCCTCGACGCTCTCCTTAACCGCTTACTGCCGGGCGCTAACATCAAAACCGAGATTCTCAACGAAACCGTCATTCTGACCGGTAGTGTTCGCAATCCTGCCGACGCCAATCGCGCCGCTGATATCGCTTCTCGCTTCATCGTCAGCAGTTCCTCAAGCAACAGCCGCGACAGCGCGAAGGTCATTAACATGCTCTCCGTCGCTGGCGAAGAGCAGGTCATGCTGCGTGTTACGGTGGCGGAGGTTCAACGCTCCGCGCTGAAGCAGCTCGGAATCAACATCGGAGCTATCGTCAACTCGGGTAACTTCATTACGACCCTACTTACCGAAAATTCGTTACCCCTTACGGCAGCTCGAGGACTAGGAACACTGCCGCTTCCTGGTATCAAAGACGGCGAACTCCGCCTTTATAATCAAGGACCAGAAAATGCCTTTGGCAATTCTGGTCTTGTGGGTGGTTGGACGAATAGTCGAAATAGCGTCCTAGGCACGATTCGTGCGCTTGAACGCAACGGCCTTCTAAAGACATTGGCCGAACCAAATTTGACCGCTGTATCTGGCGAGAGCGCAAAGTTCTTGGCTGGCGGCAAGTTTCCGATTCCCGTTCCTGACGGTGACGGTGGTTACGGCATTCAATTCGAGGAATTCGGCGTTCGGCTGACCTTCACTCCTCAAGTCCTCTCCGAAGGCCGCATCAGCCTCAAGATCGAAACTTCCGTCAGTGAGCTCACTAACGAAGGCGCGATAGTTATGGACAGCATCGCTGTCCCGGCTCTGAAGTCGCGTGAAGCTCAATCGACAGTTGAGCTACCTTCCGGTGGTTCACTCGCGATTGCCGGTCTTATTCGTGACGAGGTCCGTCAAAACATTGATGGTTTCCCAGGCCTCAAGAATCTCCCCGTTCTGGGCACCCTTTTCCGTAGCCGCGATTTCATCAAGGAAGAAACAGAGCTCGTCATAATCGTCACGCCGTACACTGTCAGGTCTGTATCGCGCGACCAGCTGGCACGCCCAGACGACGGGCTTGCACCGGCGACGGATATGAAGGCCAATTTCCTTGGTCATCTGAACCGGATCTACGGCAGGATCGATCCGCTGCCGCAGGGCAGTTTAAAGGATGATTACGGATTTATTGTCGAATAAGAGCAGGCTGCGGAGTCGATCCATGAAAGTTTGGGGCTTCAAGAATAGAACAGCCTGCGCCACGTTTCGGCGGACCGCTATGAATACTGCCGCAATTACCTTTACGGCATTAGCGGCAGCAGCCTGCATTCACAATGACCAGGGATCCATGGTCGCTGGCTGGGCCATTACTGATCCGGCGCAACGGCACCCCATCATGGTCACAGCACACCCCGAGACCATTTCGTTTAGGGTTCCGCGAGGGTCATATGGCCTCACGCCTCAGCAACGCGCCCAGCTCACCGCATTTGCTGAGCGTCAGCTACCGCGTGATTCTCGAAACGGCAAAATCGTTATTCATGCCCCGACCGGCTCGGGTAACGAAGTCGATTCGATGCAGGCTGTCGGCGAAATAAGAGAGTATCTGATCGAAGCCGGCTTTGACGCGCCTTCGGTGGCTCTTGAAACCTACCATGACCGCGGTCACCAGCCACCTATCCGCGTTTCTTACGTTCGGTACACCGCCGAGGCACCAGAGTGCGGCTATTGGGGCAGCAATCTTGCGGAAGATCCGTTGAACGTCGGCGTGCCCAATCTGGGCTGCGCGACGCAAGCAAACTTTGCGGCCATGGTTTCGAACCCCGCTGATCTTCTCGGTCCACGGAACGAGACGGCGCGCAGCTCAGAACGCCGCGACGTGGTCTGGCAGAAGTACATCAAGGGTGATTCAACCGTCGCGAAAAAGTCCGAAGACGAGCGGGCCAAGGTCGATATTGGCAAGTGAGGGCATGATGAGTAGTCACGCGTCATCTGAACTCCTGGATGCGCCTATCACTGATACGGATTTCGCGGCAGGTGTTGAGGCCGTTGAAGCGATGCGTGTGCGCGCACGGCCGATTCCCCGAATCACAATTCAAGTCTTCTGCGAGTTCGCGGAGACCGCCGCTGCGATGCAGAGCGCGGTGGAGGATCGACGTCTGGCCAAGACCCATGTCAACATTCAGATGGGTGGTATCCAGGCTGCGGTGGCGCATTTTGCCGATAACCCCACGCCGAATTTGATTATTGTCGAGTCGTCTCTCGATCGCGGTGGCATGCTGACAGAGCTCGACCGGCTGGCAGAGACGTGCGACGCCGGGACCAAAGTCATTGTCGTCGGTCACCTCAACGACGTCGTGCTTTATCGCGAGCTGTTGAAGCGTGGCGTAAGCGAATATCTGGTCGCACCAGTTTCACCGCTTCAGCTCATGGAGAGCATCTCAAATCTTTACACCGATCCAGAAACGGACCCTATCGGTCAGGTTATCGCCTTCATCGGAGCGAAAGGCGGGGTCGGCTCCTCGACCATTTGCCACAATGTTGCTTGGACCATGTCCGAGCAGCTGAAAGCAGATGTCGTCATTGCGGATCTCGACCTCGCTTTCGGCACAGCAGGCCTCGATTTTAATCAAGATCCCGTCCAGGGAATTGCGGAAGCTCTGGCCACGCCTGAGCGACTGGACGAAGTACTACTGGAACGGCTGCTCACCAAATGCTCGGATTATCTGAGTATTTTTGCTGCCCCGGCTGTTCTGGATCGCGACTATGACGTTTCGCCTGATTCCTGCGATATCGTTCTTGATGTCGTCCGCCAAAACGTTCCCTACGCGGCTGTTGACCTGCCGCATATGTGGACTAATTGGACCAAGCGCATTTTACTCAGTGCCGACGAGGTCGTGATAACTGCAGTGCCGGATCTTGCCAATCTGCGCAACGCAAAAAACCTTCTCGATTTGTTGCGGCAGCACCGCCACCATGACGGACCGCCTCATCTTGTCCTCAACATGGTCAATCTGCCGAGGCGGCCTGAGATCTCGGTCAAGGAGTTCTGTCAAAACCTCGATCTGAAGCCCGCAGCGATCATCGAATTCGATGCCGAGAATTTTGGGCAGGCTGCCAATAACGGTCAGATGATCGAGGAGCTTAACAAAAAGGCAAAAGCTGTTCAGCCATTGCGAGAGCTTGCGATGGCTCTGACCCATCGCAAGGATCTCGCGCAGCGCCAGCAAAAATCACCGCTCGCACCTCTGCTCGAAAAGCTGAAACTGAAGCGATAAGAGTTTACGAGTATGTTTGGTAAGCGTTCGAGTACCGCCGTATCGCGCAAGTTTTCAGCGCCTCAGCCAGCGCCCGCCGTAACTGCCACGGCTGTTGTCGAAGCTCCTTCACCTTCGGCACCTCCGCGGCGCCAGGAGTTCGAGCTCGAACCCCAAAGGCGCCACTCGGAAGAATACTACGACGTCAAGACAACCGTATTTAACGCGCTGATCGATACGATCGACCTGACCCAGCTCGCCAAGCTGGAGCCAGCGTCGGCACGCGAAGAAATTCGAGACATCGTCAGCGAGATTATCCAGCTCAAAAACGTTGTGATGTCCATCGCGGAGCAAGAAGAGCTCCTTGAGGACATCTGCAACGACGTCTTGGGGTATGGCCCCCTCGAGCCCCTGCTCGCCCGCGATGACATCGCTGACATCATGGTCAACGGCGCGGAGACGACCTACATCGAGGTCGGCGGCAAGGTGGTCCGCACGAATGTGCGCTTTGCAGACAATCAGCAGCTGCTCAACATTTGCCAACGCATCGTCAGCCAGGTTGGCCGCCGCGTCGATGAATCCAGCCCAATCTGCGATGCGCGCTTGCCGGATGGATCGCGCGTAAACGTTATTGTTCCGCCGCTGGCCATCGATGGCCCAGTTCTGACAATTCGCAAATTCAAGAAAGACCGGCTGAAGCTGGATCAGCTCGTTCAATTCGGCTCGATTTCGCCGGAAGCGAAAACACTTCTCGAAATCATCGGGCGTGTTCGCTGCAACGTCATCGTCTCAGGCGGCACGGGCTCTGGCAAAACCACGCTTCTCAACTGTCTTTCGAGCTGCATCGATCCCGATGAGCGGATTATTACTTGTGAGGACTCAGCGGAGCTGCAGCTTCAGCAGCCGCACGTTGTGCGTCTTGAGACACGGCCGCCGAACCTCGAAGGTGAAGGCCAGGTCACCATGCGTGACCTCGTCAGAAACTGCCTTCGTATGCGGCCCGAGCGCATCATCGTCGGCGAGGTTCGCGGACCCGAAGCGTTCGACCTGCTTCAGGCCATGAATACCGGCCACGATGGTTCGATGGGTACACTCCACGCAAACAGCCCGCGTGAGGCGATCAGCCGTCTCGAGTCGATGATCATGATGGGCGGGTTTACGCTGCCCACGAAAACCATCCGCGAAATGATCACGGGCGCCGTGGACATCATCGTGCAGGCAGCCCGACTACGCGATGGATCTCGCAAGATCACGCACATCACCGAAGTGGTCGGCATGGAAGGTGACGTCGTGATCATGCAGGATTTGATGGTTTTCGAAATCCTCGGCGAAGACCCAAAAACCGGAAAGATCATCGGTCGCCACCGTTCCACCGGCATAGCCCGGCCGCGGTTCTGGGAGCGCGCAGAATACTATGGGGAGCAGCACCGCCTCGCCGAGGCTTTGGCCGCTGCCGAGGTGGGCGATGAAAACGGCAACCCGCTGGGAGCGTAGCCGTGATTGCGGAAGATCTCAGCCAGATCGCCGTGCTTGCACTCGGTGCGGTCGCCATAGGGGCGCTGGCCTACAGCCTGCTTTATCCTTATGTCTCCGGAGAAAAGCAGGCTGTAAAGCGCCGCCAGGTCATAGTAGAACAAAAAACGCCCCGCCTTGCGAGAACGCCTCAAAACGAGCAGGCATCGCACCGACGAAAAGCTGTCGCTGAAACCCTGAAAGAACTAGAAGAGCGTCAGAAGGCCAAGGAAAAGCCCACACTGCGCTTGCGACTCCAGCAGGCGGGGCTCGACATCTCTCCACGCGCCTTTTGGATTGCGAGCGCGATTTCTGGAGCGCTCACAGCCCTTTTGATGATGCTTGTGTTTCCGACGGTGCCTCTCATTACAGCTGCCATCGGGGCTTTCGCCGGCACATTCGGCTTACCTCGCTGGATTCTCAACAAACTGATAAAGCGGCGACAAGCCAAATTCCTTGACGAATTCGCAAACGCGATCGACGTCATCGTCCGCGGCGTCAAGTCGGGCCTTCCCCTGAACGACTGCCTCGGAATTATCGCTCGGGAAAGCCCTGAACCTCTTTGCACGGAGTTCCGTGAGCTTGTTGAACAGCAGCGCGTAGGTGTCCCGCTTTCGGAATGCTTCGAGAAAATGATGCTGCGCGTTCCCCTACCGGAAGTGAAGTTTTTTGCTATCGTGGTCGCCATTCAGCAGCAATCGGGCGGTAGCTTGTCTGAGGCGCTTGGCAACCTGGCGGGTGTCCTGCGGGACCGCAAGCGACTGCAGGCGAAGGTGAAAGCACTTTCTGCAGAGGCAAAGGCTTCCGCAGCCGTGCTCGGCGCTTTGCCGTTCCTTGTGATGCTGATGGTCTATATCTCGACGCCTGATTACATATCGCTGCTTTGGACAACGAAATCCGGGCAATTCATGCTCGCTTTTGCCGCCTGCTGGATGACCATCGGCATAGCGGTCATGAAGAAAATGATTAACTTCAAATACTAAATTGCGATCAAAGCGCGGCTTGGGGTGTGTCTAGCGTAAAGAGGCAGCTGTCATGATGGACGTCATTGAAGCGGTAATGCAGCCGCAGTTCATCGTCACGACAGCTGCTGCCGTGGCCGCCTTCGCTACTGTCTTGACTCTCATTACACCACTGCTCAGCCGCGATCGAATGAGCCAGCGCATGAAAGTCATGGCGCTGGAACGCGACAAGCTACGGGCGGCCCGCATTGCCGATCTCAAGATGGGCGGAGAGTCACCCACGCGTCTGAGGCAAGCGCCCAAGGGATTCATGCAAGAGCTTGTTGACCGCCTCAATCTGCGGTCCGTTTTCGAAACCGAGGAGCTCAAAGCCAAGCTCAAGATGGCAGGCTTGAGGGGGCAGGCGCCGCTCGTCACCTATATGTTTTTCCGGGTGGTTATGCCCATCATCCTGACGATCGTTGCCCTGTTCTACATGTTTGTCGTGCTGACGAACTTGACCTATCCACCGATCGTCAAGATTGCCATCGCTCTCGGCGTCGGGTTTGGAGGCTTCTACCTCCCGAACCTTATGCTCGAAAACCTTATCCAGAGGCGGCAGGCATCGCTCAAGGAGGCATTTCCTGACGCTCTCGACATGTTGCTGATATGCGTACAGGCCGGTATGTCAATCGAGGCGGCGTTCGGAAAGATTGCCAAGGAAATTGCCAATCAGTCGGTCGAGCTGGCAGAGGAATTCAGCCTGACAACCGCCGAGTTGTCCTACCTGAGCGATCGGCGTCAGGCTTATGAAAACCTTGGCAAGCGAACGGGAATTGCGGGCATAAAAGCCGTCGCAACAGCGCTCATCCAGGCTGAACGGTACGGTACGCCTGTTGGTCAAGCGCTGCGTGTCATGGCAAAAGAGAACCGCGACATGCGCATGTCCGAAGCCGAAAAGAAAGCCGCGGCGCTTCCCCCAAAATTGACGGTGCCAATGATCGTCTTCTTCCTACCAGTGCTTTTTATTGTCATTCTCGGGCCGGCGATCATTCAGGTCATGAAGCTCGGTTGATCGCGATAGCAAAGAAAAAACGGCCCTCACTCCAATTCGCTTTTGGAGTAAGGGCCGTTTCCTGGACAGTTACTTCTTCACAAGCGAGCACTTGCTCTCGGACAGAGGTTGCGCCGCCTGATCACCCGGGATTGTACGGACGATCTTGTAATAGTCCCACGGCCCTTTGGACTCTTCCGGCTTCTTCACTTCGACGAGATACATGTCGTGGATCAAACGCCCGTCTTCACGGATCTTTGCACCTTTAGCGAAGAAATCGTCGACCGGCATTTCGCGCATTTTCTCGGCAACGACCTTGCCGTCGTCCGTGCCGGCTGCCTCGACTGCCTTCAGATAATGCAGAACTGACGAATAGACGCCCGCCTGCACCATGCCGGGCTTGCGGCCTGTTTTTTCCTCGTAGCGCTTCGCGAATTCGCGGCTAGCATCGTCACGATCCCAATAATAGGCCGTGGTGGCCACAAGTCCCTTTGCGCCGGAAAGGCCCATCGCGTGTACGTCGCTGATGACAAGTACTAGCCCGACGATTTTCTGCCCGCTATCGGCCAATCCGAACTCAGAGGCCTGCTTCACGGCGTTCACCGTGTCCAGGCCAGCGTTCGCGAGACCAACGATCTGCGCGCCGGAGCTTTGCGCCTGAAGGAGGAAGGACGAAAAATCGCTTGAGCCGGTGGGATGCCGAACCTCTCCGAGTACCTTCCCCCCACCCGCAGTGACCTCCTTGGTCAAATCGGCTGCCATTTGATGGCCGAACGCATAGTCGGCAACCAGCAGGAACCATTCCTTGCCGCCTTCCTGCAAAATGGCGCGGGCACTGCCAATGGCTTGCGAATAGGTATCAAAAGTCCAATGGAATCCCGTCGGTGAGCAATCCTCGTTTGTCAAACGGGTCGTTGCCGGACCCGAATGAAGCGCGATCTTGCCGCGCTCTTTGGTCAGGTTCTGAACGGCCAGGGCGACCGCGGAGTTGGTGAGATCTGCAAACGCGTCGACGCCCTCAACGTCCATCCACTGACGCGCGATGTTGGAGGCGATATCGACTTTGTTCTGGTGGTCTGCAGAAAGCACCTCTATCGGCTTACCGAGAACCTTCCCGCCGAAGTCCTCCACGGCCATGCGTGCCGCAATCACCGAGCCGGTGCCACCGAAATCCGCGTACAATCCGGATTGGTCGTTCAAGACGCCGATCTTGACAACGTCTCCCGAGATCTGGGCCGAAGCCGTTCCGGCGCAGAGACATGAGGCTGCCAGCAAGGTCAGCCACCCTTGGCGCATCGTTACTCTCCCCTTCAAAAAATTGATGTTAGGGGTTGTACGATTGCGCGAAGGAGGATGATAGGCAAGCTGTCTATTCGTTTGTCCGTAGGATCGGCCAGAGAAAGGAACACTCTAGTCAGATTCTTTGATGGCGCGCTTTAGCTGCCCGCTCAAGAGCTGCGCAGACCAGCGCGTCGAGATTGAGTTTTTCGGCCAGCATGTCGAGGAAGCGCACTTCCTCAAGCTTTACCTTCAGGTCCGACGCAGCAACCTCGGCGGCCAGAACGTAGGCAGTTTCCCGTAGACGTTGCGGCAATGCCTCAGCAATTTGCTCAAGGACGCTCTGTAGACCATCAGGCTTTGCGAGCGCCGCACCGCACTCCTGGGCTTTCCGCACAAGCCATTCCTGGTCGTAGCCGTGAAACGGAGGCAGCTGCTGCACGATGGAGCCGATCCGGGACAACTCGTCGTCGGTCATGGCGCGATCCACCGCAGAGGTGGTGATCATAGTATAAACGAGCGCCTCCTGCGGCGACAGGCGAGCAGTCATGGGTCTCCCCTTTCAAGCATCCATTTTTCTTCATTAGCACACGTCATGAAGACATGAATGCGACCCATACGATTGACGCCCAAAACGCAGGCACATAGGTTGCGCCGCAAACAATCTCAACCCGAGGCCTCGGACTTGTACGTTCGCTCATGACCAGACCCATCGACCCCGATCTCGCAGCTGCTGCTCACCAGTCTCGTGCCTGGCCGTTCGAGGAGGCGCGCCGTGTTATTCAGCGCCTCGAGAAGCTCAAAGCCGGGCCGGAGAAAACGGTGATCTTCGAGACGGGCTATGGGCCGTCGGGGCTTCCGCACATCGGCACGTTTGGCGAGGTCGCGCGCACAAGCATGGTGCGTCACGCCTTCGAAATTCTGACTGAAGGCAAGTGGAAGACACGCCTCATCTGCTTCTCGGACGACATGGACGGCATGCGGAAGGTGCCGGACAACGTGCCGAACAAGGAGATGCTGCAACAGCATCTCAACAAGCCGCTGACCAGCGTTCCCGATCCCTTCGGCAAATACGAGAGCTTCGCGCATCACAACAACGCGATGCTACGGGCTTTTCTTGACCGGTTCGGCTTCGACTACGAGTTCTACTCGGCGACGGAATGCTATCGCTCCGGCCGGTTCGACGCGACGCTGCTTAAAATGCTCGAGGTGTACGACCAGGTGAAGGAGATCATCCTTCCCACACTCGGGCCGGAGCGGCGTGCGACCTACTCGCCGTTCCTGCCAATTTGCCCGCGTACGGGCCGCGTCCTGCAAGTTCCCACGGTGGAACGGCACCCGGACAAGGGCACTATCGTCTACATCGATCCGGAAACGGGTGAGAAAGTCGAGACGCCGGTCACTGGCGGCCGTGTAAAGTGCCAGTGGAAGGCGGATTGGGCTCTGCGCTGGACCGCCCTCGGCGTCGACTACGAGATGGCCGGCAAGGACCTGACAGACTCGGTGATACTATCGTCGAAGATTTGCCGCGTACTTGGCGGAACGCCGCCCGAGGGCTTCATCTACGAGCTGTTCCTCGATGAGAAGGGCCAGAAGATCTCGAAGTCGATCGGCAATGGCCTCACCATCGAGGAGTGGCTGACCTACGCCACTCCGGAGAGCCTAGCGCTGTTCATGTTCCAGAAGCCGCGCTCGGCAAAGCGGCTCTACTTCGACGTCATTCCGCGCACGGTCGATGAGTACCTGCAGCTCTTGGCGGCCTATCCGAACCAAGGGCCGAAAGAGAAGCTCGACAATCCGGTATGGCACATTCACGCGGGTGAGCCGCCGGCAGCCGAATTGCCGATCAGCTATGGCCTGCTCCTGAACCTGGTCGCCGCATCCAACGCGGAAGACAAGGATGTGTTGTGGGGTTTCATTCGCCGCCTCGCGCCGGATGCGACGCCGGAGAAATACCCCGTGCTCGACCGGCTTGCCGAGTACGCGGTGGCCTATTATCGTGACTTTGTTCGGCCGACAAAGAAGTACCGCTTGCCGAACGACACGGAGCGGCACGCGCTCGAAGTCCTGGAAAAGGAGCTTGCCGCCGCTCCCCCGAATGCGAGCGCGGAAGACCTGCAGAACATCGTCTACGAGGTTGGCAAGGCCAATGGCTTTGCGGACCGGCTACGCGACTGGTTCCGTGCCATCTACGAGGTGCTGCTCGGTCAGTCCCAAGGGCCGCGGTTCGGCTCGTTCATCGAGCTTTACGGAATTGAGAACACGCGGGTGTTGATCCGAAAAGGCCTTGCCGGCGAGTTGGCGGCTGAGACTGCAGCTTAGCGACTACGCCGACGAAACTGCCCGGCGGCGCCGGGCAGTGAACGAGTTCACCTCTCCGCTACGGTCGAGCAGCGCCGACAAGTCCAACTGCCAAATATGGGCGAGGATGCGAAGAAAGCGCTCCTCACGTTCGCGAACCTGGACGGGCGTCCAGACCTCAGCTTCCTGAACCTCTCGGGTCAGCGCCGGCATCTCACCTTGCGCGTACTTGAAGTAGATCGCCTTCTTGCGGGCGAAATCCTGGTTGCTGGCCTTATCGTTCTGGGTACGCCGGACGAGCACAAGGTTTCCGAGCGACTGCGTCAAGTACTCGCGCTCGTCGTTGTCAGGAAACCACTGGCGCCATTGTCCATTCCGTCCCGGACTTTGCGGCAGAACATGCTCAACAGTCCAATCCGCGGGATCAAGGTTCTGTGGCGCGCCTGCCAGCTCGTCGTTAAGGCGTAGAAGCACCAGTTTGCACGTCTGTGGATGCCGCTCGTGGAGGTTTCTCAAGTTGTATGTGATGTGCCGCTGCTCGTCGGCCGTCAGCTTACAGGGTGATAGGTCTGCATCGAACAGAGTGCCGTCATCGATGGCAGACATCACGCCGGAAAATCGTGCCGCACGCTTGCCTGCGCCAATGCAAAGCAGGCGGAGCGCAAAGGAGAATCGCTCCATAAGCTCAAGAAACCGCAGAATTTCCGCGGGGTTTGCCCGATAGCGGGTTAGCCACTTCATCGTTGGCGGCACCCATTCCGAGCTACCAAGCCATTTGAGATAGCGAAGTCGGCGCGTGATTTCCGCGGATTCCGGAGCGCCCTCGTGGATACCGCGGCAAATCATCTCGAAGGCTTCGCTCGCGGGGAGGAAAAGGTTCGTCATGAACCTTTCGCTCCCACCTGCCTGTTCCCGAACAGCACGGATTCCGGCGATAATCGGCAGCCGGCCTTTCCCCTCAATGACGCGTAAATGACTGAAGAACGCGTCGAACTCCTCGCCAAGCCGCCTTTCTGTCGCGTTCCATAGCGCGAGCATTGTCTCAGCGATTTCGGGTCTCAGTCCGCTCAGAACCTCTGCCTTGATGATGTCCTTGCGTGCCAGCGGCCGCCCGCGATCATTGAGCACGGAAAACATGCGATGGCCGTGGTCGATGTCATTCGCGACGATGACGACGGCGTGACATCGCGTCAGCAAGTAATCGGCGAGCTTCCATCGTTCCGCAGGCGACAAACCCTGAAGCTCTGCCAGGAAATGATCGCGCACTTCGAGGATCGCCTCAGCGCTCGGTTCGAGGCTATCGCCGTCAGGCTCAGCCCGGCGGCCCTGTGCCGCAGCCACACAGAGGCCGATGACATCGTTATCGCAGCCGCGGAGCTGCAGGCGGCTCGTCGCACCCACTGGATTCCCGGTCACATTGATGAGACCGTCCAGCTTCGCAGACCACGGCAGGCCGTCTTGCTGCGCCAGATCTCGCAGTACGGCAATGAGGATTGTCAGCGTGATCAGCCTCTGCTGGCCGTCGACGATCTCCAGCGTACGTGGCGTACGAGGGAGACCGTTGCGCCATTCTGCCTGTGCTCCCGCGTCGGTGAGCAGGATGGCGCCCAAGAAATAATCAGCTTCGGCGAGCTCGTCCCCATCGCCGATGGCCAGAAAAATGTCATCGAGGAGCTGGCCGGCCTCCTTCGTGGTCCAGGAGTATCGGCGCTGATAGGGTGGGACCGTGTAGCGGAAGGGATCGGAGAACAGCTCGATGATGCGAAGGGGCGCAGTGAAAAGGTTTGGGAACATCGGGTACTTGTCGTTGGGGCGAAAGGGACGCCCGGCTGTGTGATCCAAAGGAGGACGTTAACACCCGCTTTGCGACAGAAACAGGCCGAAATGCCGAATTTCTCGGCACTTGTACATAAGTTGAAGCCCTGACAGGGGCTCTCAGATCAGGGAATCCATGGTGAGCGACTTTGGCGACGAGCGAGTAGGCGTGCTCGTCTACAAGATTTTGCCCGAGTCAGACTGGCAGGAAGCCTGCCGGTTAGGAAAATACTTCGGGTCTGAAGATGATTTGCGTGACGGATTCATCCACCTCTCCGCTGGACATCAGGTGGCTGGAACAGCTGCGCGCCATTTCCGAGGGATGAAGAACCTGATCCTTGTCGCATTTGCCGCCGGCGATCTGGGCGATGGCCTCAAGTGGGAGCCTTCACGAGGCGGAGACCTGTTCCCGCACCTTTATGGCCCGCTTCCCACAAACGCCGCTCTCTGGACCAAGCCATTACCGCTTGGCGCTGATGGCGTGCCTGTCACGCCGGAGGAGGTCAACGCATGTTGAGAACGACCATCGAGCTGGCACGGCCGCTGCTGTTCGCACTCGATCCGGAGAACGCGCACGAGCTGACTCTCAGGTCGCTGGAAGCGGGCATCTATCCACGAGCAAGGAAGCTGGATGATCCGCGGCTGTCGGTCAAACTATGGGACTGCGAATTTCCCAATCCGATCGGCATCGCAGCCGGGTTCGACAAAGATGCGCGCGTGCCTGACGCCATTCTGCGAATTGGATTTGGCTTTGCCGAGGTCGGCAGCGTCACCCCTCGCCCTCAGGTCGGGAACCCGCGGCCGCGCGTTTTCCGACTTATCAGTGAACGGGCCATCATCAATCGACTCGGCTTCAACAGCGCGGGCCATGAGGTCGTTCTCAAGCGTCTGCAGCAGCGCGCGCGAGTTGGTGTGGTCGGCGTCAACCTCGGGGCGAACAAGGAAAGCGCAGACCGCACGGCCGATTATGTGCTGGGGATCGAAAGGTTCTACGACGTGGCGAGCTACCTCGCCGTGAACATCTCCTCGCCCAACACACCAGGCTTGCGGGATCTGCAAGCCCCGGCGGCGCTCGATGACCTGCTCAGCCGCGTAATGGCTGCAAGGGAGCACCGTTCGAGCAGCAGCGGCAGGCGTGTGCCGATCATTGTGAAGATTGCGCCCGACATCGCCGAACAGGACCTGCCCGCCATCACCGAGCGATTGCTGAAGCACAACGTCGACGGCATTGCCGTTTCGAACACCACGCTCACTCGGCCAGGGTTAGTCAACACACCGATTGCGCAACAGGCCGGAGGATTGTCCGGGCGGCCGCTGTTTCACCGCTCGACCGTCATGCTCGCTCGCGTTTATCAGCTCACTGGCGGTCGCATTCCGCTCATCGGCGTCGGTGGTATCGACAGTCCTGAGGCTGCGCTGGCAAAGATCGAGGCCGGGGCGACTCTGATTCAGCTCTATACCGGGCTCGTCTACGAAGGCCCGGGCTTGATCGAGAAGATCAAGGAGCACCTCGTATCCGCCGTCGCGTGTGCAAACGCGCCCAGTTACACGGCGTTGGTTGGGCGTAGGGCCGACGAATGGGCGCGAAAATCACTCGATGGATGACGTCTAGTGAGCCTGCGCGGGCGGATGGAATGCCGCTCGCTCCAAGGCCGAAAAGCGCGCCATCAGCGACACCGCTCGGACAACGTTGAATATGAGCATCGACACCCACAGCCCGTGATTGGCGTAAAGCGGCTGCAGCACCGCCCAGACCGCAAAGAAGATCAGCACGCTCAACAACATCATGTTGCGCATGTCGGCGGTGCGCGTCGCGCCAATGAAGATGCCATCGAGCTGATAACACCAGACACCGACAATTGGCAGCAACGCCGCCCACACCAGATACTCGCGGGACGCGACGCGCACGTCCGCGCTGGTGGTCATGAAGTCAATGATCGCGGGGCCTGCAAGCCAGATGACGAGCGAGAGCAGTGCGCCCGTTAGCGCTGCCCAGATGGTCGACAGGCGAACAGCCTCCCGGAACCGCTGCTGCGCCCGCGCCCCAATCGCCCTACCGACGAGGCTTTCGGCGGCGAACGCAAAGCCGTCGAGCAAATAGATGGCCACCATCGTGATCGAATTGAGCACGGCGTTGGCGGCGAGGATCACGTCTCCCGATCGTGCGCCCTGCGCCGTAAAGAAGACGACTACGGTCAATGCCAGGGCTGTTCGGATCATGATGTCAGTGTTGACCTGGAACGTGCGCCGCAAACGCGCGAGGTCCAGTACCTGCCTCAAATCTGCTCGGTAGCCGCGCCGAGCGAGAATGGCCCAGGTGAGATAGAGACCAAGAAACGTTGCCGCCCATTCGGCGATGAGCGCGGCAGCTCCCACGCCGGCGACACCGAGTCCGAGGCCGACGACGAACAGGACGGCCAACAGCATATTGAGGACGTTCAGGAATATCTGGATCACAAAAGCGAGGCCGGCCCGCCCCATGCCGATAAACCAGCCCAGCAGCGCAAAGTTGATGAGGCCCGCAGGCGCCGCCCAGATGCGGATCGAGAAGTAGGTGTAGGCTGCTTTCTCAACGGCTTCCGAGGCGCCCATCACGTAGAAAGCGGTGAGCGCTATGAGGCTTTGCCCAGCGATCATCGCCAGACCGGCAGCGCCTGCGATCAGGAGCGCGCGATGAAGGTTGGCCGCGATCTCGACGCCATCCTGGGCCCCAAGGGCCTGCGCCGTGAGGCCCGTGGTCCCCATCCGCAGAAAGCCGAAAACCCAATAAAGATAGCTGAAGATGGTCGCCCCGACGGCCACGCCGCCTATGAGATAGGCCTCACCCAGTTGCCCCACCACCACCGTATCGACGAAGCCGATCAGCGGCACCGTCGCATTGGAGATCATGATGGGAAGAGCAATGGTCACCACATCGCGGTGACCAATCGGCCTGGCACTTGCGAGGGGCTGCCGCTCCTCGGAAACATTGGCGCTCATGATCGCAGGCGGCCCTGATCAATTTTTGTCGGAACGGCGGGCCATGCCGATAAGACGTGCAATGAACCAGATCGGGAACACGATTACTGCGCCAATGAGGAAGTACTGCAGCAGCCACTCCAGCGAGGCAAATCCCAGATCGAAGATCCGACGCACCATGACGTCGAGACGGTGGAGAAAATCCCAGGGCGTGATATCGAGCGCCGACAGGACGACCCCGACCACGACTGAAAGCAGTGCCAGCCGGATGAGGACACCGACGGGGTTGCCGCCAAAAAATTGATTGCCTTGCATGATCCGGAGCCTCGTGGTGAGCCGTTGCGCTGCAGCGGAGCGCCCTGCCCTCGCGCGCAAGCTGCCTCTAGCATAGTTCTCTCGGGGACTGAACCTGAACCGCTGAGGAGCCGCAGACTGGACCCGAAGAGAAATGCGTAGGAAGCGTCCGGGTGCCCCATCCGTGTCAGGCGGACACGGCGCCGAGCCATTGCTGCCAGAGCCTTTTGCTCGCTGGTTTGCCTCGCGCGGCTGGACGTTGCGCGAGCATCAGCGCGCGCTGCTGGAGAAGGCGCGCGAGCGGCGGTCCACGCTTCTCATCGCCCCAACCGGCGCGGGCAAGACACTTGCCGGCTTTCTTCCCAGCCTTGTCGAGCTGACAACAGGCGTCTTGCCCCGTCGCGGCGCAGGTCTCCACACCCTCTACATTTCGCCGCTCAAGGCGCTTGCGGTCGACGTCGCACGCAATTTGCTTACCCCAGTCGAAGAGATGCAGCTGCCCGTCCGCATCGAAACCCGAACGGGCGACACCTCAGTGGGCAAGCGGCAACGGCAGCGCTTCCGGCCTCCCGACTTCCTTCTGACCACACCCGAGCAGCTCGCGCTTCTCCTGAGTTACGCGGATTCGGCGTACCTTTTCGCAGATCTGCGAATGATTGTGCTTGACGAGTTGCATGCGCTCGTCGGTTCGAAGCGCGGAGATTTGCTGGCGCTCGACCTGGCCCGTCTCGGCACCATTGCCCCGGACGCCATTCGGATCGGCCTGTCGGCGACGGTCGCGCGACCGTCCGAGTTGCGAGCGTTTCTTCAGCGCCAAACTGATCCGCAGCACGCCATCTACCTAGCCGATCTCGTGGTTACGAGCGGCGGGGCCAAACCGGATGTCCGGCTTCTCGAAAGCGAAAACCCTCTGCCGTGGGCGGGGCACACCGCACGCTACGCGGTTCACGACATCTACGCCGCGATCAAGGCGCATCGCATGTCGATTTTGTTCGTAAACACGCGCATGCAGGCCGAGCTGTTGTTCCACGAGCTCTGGCGGATCAACGACGACAACCTGCCGATCGCGCTCCACCACGGGTCGCTGGATGCCACCCAGCGACGTAAGGTCGAAGCGGCCATGGCTGCGGGCCGTCTGCGAGCCGTCGTCGCGACCTCCACCCTCGATCTCGGCATCGACTGGGGTGATGTGGACCTTGTCATCAACGTCGGCGCACCCAAAGGCGCGAGCCGCCTTATTCAACGCATTGGCCGCGCCAATCACCGCCTCGATGAGCCCTCCAAGGCCCTGCTCGTGCCATCGAACCGCTTCGAGGTGCTCGAATGTCAGGCCGCACGCGATGCAGCGCTGGCTGGCGTGCAGGACGTGGTGCTGACGCGCACGGGCGCGTTGGACGTGCTTGCCCAGCATGTCATGGGTGTGGCCGCGGCAGGGCCGTTCAACCCTGAGGAGCTGTATTCCGAAATCACCTCGGCGCAGCCCTACGCCCACCTCAGCCGCAGCGATTTCGATCGCGTCGTCGACTTCGTGGCAACTGGCGGATACGCGCTGCGCACCTACGAGCGTTATGCTCGCCTCAAGCCCACGGGCGATGGACGCTTACGCCTCGCACATCCACGCCTCGCACAACAGTACCGGATGAACGTCGGGACAATTATCGATGCGCCGATGCTCCGCGTGCGCTTGGTGGGCCGCAAGCGCGGACCGCCCGGCCATCCGTCCAGGCTCATGGGTGGTCGTGTGCTTGGCGAAATCGACGAGATGTTCGTCGCCGAGCTGAGCATTGGCGATACGTTCGTCTTTGGTGGCGAGGTTGTAAGATTCGAGGGCCTGCGCGAAACAGAGGTGTTCGTCTCACGCGCCACGGACGACGAACCTAAAATCCCGAGCTATCCCGGCGGGAAGTTTCCGCTTTCCACACACCTTGCCTCGCGCGTGCGCACGATGCTGGCTGACCCGAAATCCTGGGCCAGCTTGCCGGAGCCGGTGGCTGAGTGGCTTGAAATTCAACAGAGAAGATCGGTCATTCCGTCGCCGGATGAAGTGCTGGTCGAGACCTTCCCACACGGCAAGCGGCATCACCTCGTGATCTACTCGTTCGAAGGTCGCCTTGCCCATCAGACGCTTGGCATGTTGCTGACACGTAGGCTGGAGCGGGCCCGAGCCAGACCGCTGGGCTTCGTTGCCAACGATTACGGACTTGCTGTCTGGACCGCGGCCGACCTTTCAGCTCTCATTGCGCAAGGCGCACTTAACCTCGCGAACCTCTTCGACGAGGACATGCTGGGCGACGACCTCGAAGCGTGGCTTGCGGAATCGAACCTGATGAAGCGCACGTTCCGCATGTGTGCGGTTATCGCCGGCCTCATCGAACGCCGCCATCCAGGTCGCGAAAAAACAGGCCGGCAGATTACGTTTTCCGCCGATCTCATCTACGACGTGCTACGGCGACATGACCCCAACCACATTCTGCTCGAAGCCGCATGGGCCGACGCCGCAACGGGCTTGCTGGATGTCGCACGCCTCGGCGATTTCCTTCGCCGCATAAAAGGACGAATCAGGCATCAATCGTTGTCGAGTGTTTCGCCGCTCGCCGTGCCCATCCTGCTCGAGATCGGGCGAGAGCCGGTTCACGGTGCGGCGCGCGAGGGGTTACTGCGAGATGCTGCGGAAGCCCTCATTGCGGAGGCGGTTGGAGAAGAGGGTTGATGTTGGGGCTGAAGCCGGAGCGTTTCGATCTCGGTGAGTTTATGACGCAGCCGATTACGCTGTGTGGCAAGTCATTCCTGGCGGACCAGTCGGGGGCGCTTTACTGGCCAGTCGAAAAAACGCTCATCGTCGCCGATCTGCATTTGGAAAAGGGCTCCGCCCACGCCAGTCGCGGTACGTTTCTGCCGCCTTACGATACACGCCAGACGTTGCTCCGCCTGGCCGAGGTCATCGACCGTCTCGAATCTGAAACCGTCATCGCTTTGGGTGACAGCTTCCATGATGGCGGCGCGGCTGAACGCCTTTGCGATGAGGATTTGCAGATCCTGAAAATTATTCAGGAGGATCGGCGCTGGATCTGGATCACGGGCAACCATGATCCTTCGATCCCGGAGGAATTCGGTGGCCAGCGTTTCGAGGAGTTTGATCTTGGCGGGATCAAGTTGCGGCATGAGCCACGGCCCGGCGGCATCACGCACGAGATCGCGGGCCACATGCACCCCGCCGCGCGCATTTCCATCCACGGCACGTCAATCCGGCGGCCATGCTTCGTCGGTAATGGTTTGCGCCTGATCCTTCCTGCCTTTGGCGCGTATACGGGGGGCCTGAACGTCCTCGATGACGCTTTCCTCCCCTATTTCGGGAATGACGGCTTGAGTGTCTGGATCCGCGGTGAGGAGGGTCTCTACCCCATTGCGACGCGACTACTGCGGCGCGACTGATCTGTGGTACCTGATACTTAGGCAGCCGCCCGAATTTCCTGATCTACCAGCGCCTTGAGAAGCTCCGCGTATTCGTCGACGAACGATACAAGCACGTTTCTGAGCGTCTGCCGGTGTGCATCCGTCATCGGCAAGGACTGGTAGAAGTCCCCTCGACTGGCAATCGCTACACCGTTGAGCAGCGCATACATATGGAAAAACTGCCCAACGCGCCGGCTCGTGGGCGTGACGTCTGCCGCCGTCCGAATTCCGTTCGGTGAAAGATGCATGGTGAACAGCGAGCCCTGGCCGGTGAAGCGCAGAGGCACCTTGCGCGCGACCATTTCATCGTTCAACCGAACACGGAAGGCTTCACACTCCACGAGGAATGCGTCGGCCCGCTCCGGCGTGAATACGCGCGTCAAGCCGGCGAGACCTGCCGCCATCGAACAGACATTGTTGTTGAAGGTGCCCGCGTGTCGGAAAGCGTCGGGGCGGTGCGGATCAAATCGGTCCATGATGTCAGCCCGGCCACCGAATGCGCCGGAGGACAGCCCGCCTCCGAGATATTTCCCGAGGGTCGTCAGATCCGGCGTCAATCCGATCTGCCCCTGAATGCCGCCCGCTCCGCAACGTGAGGTCTTTACCTCATCGAAAATGAGAAGAGCACCAACCTTCGCCGTCTCCTCACGCAGCATTTCAAGGAAGCTTCTTTCCGCCGGAATGTTACCGGCCGCTCCGAGGATCGGCTCGACGATGACGCAGGCGAGATCGTCCTTGTGCGCCTGGATCAGGCTGCGCGTCGCCTCATAATCGTTGTAAGGCGCGATGACGTAGTCGAAAGGAATGTTGATTGGATTGCCGCCCTTGGAAAAAACCAGCACGCCACCGTGATAGGCGCCGTCGAATACGAGGATCTTGGACCGCCCAGTAACCTGGCGCGCGGTTACAAGCGCCAGAATATTGGCCTCGGTTCCCGAATTACAAAAACGTAGCCGTTCCATGCTCGGGAAGCGCGCCTGAACGGCCTCCGCAAGCCGGGCCTCGAGAACATTCGGCGCTGCCAAAACGATGCCGCACTCGAGCGCCTCGATAATCGCCTGCTTGATAATCGGATCGGAATGCCCGTAAAGGCCGGCGGAAAATTCGCCCACAAAGTCGATGTAGGTGTGCCCATCGAGGTCCCGCACCTCGGCGCCCTGGCCCGAAACCATCGTGAGCGGGAACGGCTCATAGAAGAGAACGGAGCGCGTGTTACCTCCGGGCAAGGCTCGCGCTGCCTCCTGAGAGGCCTTGAGGCTCAGTGGATTACGTTTTGCGAATTCCTGTTTGAGCCCCGAGAACGCTTTCTCGAGCTGCTCCAACCGATGATTGCTGAGGGTCATTGCGCTCCTGGGAGACCTTCGAAATTGGCCGGGCAGACTAGCCGAGTGCTGGAGACTCTATCGTTTTCAGATTGGGGTCGATGTCCAGCGGCCCTTCTGTCGCTGCACGGACCGTCTCGACGTCCAAACCCGCAGCAATCTCGCGCATGATGAAGCGCCCGTCAGTCACGTCGAACACGCCGTAGTTGGTGAAGACGCGGGAAACAACGCCTGCGCCCGTGAGCGGATAGGTGCACCGCTTCAGCAGTTTCGGCTCGCCCTTCCGCGTCGTGTGCTCGGTTATGATGAAAACCTGCTTTACGCCCGCGACGAGATCCATCGCGCCACCCACTGCGGGCACGCCACCTTCGCCCGTCGACCAGTTCGCCAAGTCACCGTTGGCCGCGACCTGCAAGGCACCCAGGATCGAAATGTCGAGATGCCCGCCGCGGATCATGGCGAAGCTGTCAGCGTGATGGAAGAAGCAGGCGCCGGGCAGCAGCGTGATCGGCTTCTTACCGGCGTTGATCAGCTCGGGATCTTCCTCGCCGGGCTTGGGCGGTGGCCCGAAGCCCAGTACGCCGTTCTCGGAGTGATAGATAACCTCGCGCCCCTCGGGCACGAAACGCGCCACCATCTCAGGAATGCCGATGCCAAGGTTCACATGGGCGCCATCGGGAATGTCCTGCGCAGCCCGCCACGCCATCGCCTCCCGGGAGAGGCCCAACGCTTCGGTTTTCGTGCTCATGGATAGCGCACTCCCTCCGCCACCAGCTTCGACTCCTGAGCCGGGTTCGGAACGTGAACGACACGGTCGACGAAGATGCCGGGGGTCACGACCACTTCAGGGTCGATTTCGCCGGCGGCAACGAAATGACGGACCTGCACGATCGTCGTCTTCGCCGCCATGCACATGATCGGCCCAAAATTCCGTGCCGTCTTGTTGTAGACCAGATTGCCGAGCCGATCTCCGCGTTCGGCTTTCACCAGCGCAAAATCAGCGGTCAGCCCATATTCCAGAACGTGCGGCCGCCCGTTGAACTCCCGTACCTCCTTGCCCTCCGCCAGCGGCGTGCCGGCCGCAGTCGGCGTATAGAATGCCGGGATGCCGGCGCCGCCGGCCCGAATGCGCTCCGCGAGCGTCCCCTGCGGCACCAGCTCGAGCTCGATGCGCCCCTCCCTGTAGAGTTGCTGGAAGACCTCGGAGTTCGAGGAGCGTGGGTAAGAGCAGATCACCTTGCGGACCCGCCCGGCGGCGATCAGCGCGGCAAGGCCAACGAAGCCGTTTCCAGCGTTGTTATTGATGACGACGAGGTCGCGAGCGCCCTGGTCGATGAGAGCATGAATGAGCTCGATCGGGCTTCCCGCCTCCCCGAAGCCGCTGATCATCACGGTTGAGCCGTCCCGAATATCGGCTACAGCCTCAGCAACGCTCGCGACTTGCTTATTGATCATGATGGGCTTGCCCTAACCACTGCGATGCCCTGCTTCTTCCGATATCGAAGCTCGCCGGCTCCTGCAACGTATGCTTTCCCGAGAACTGCATAGCTCTCAAGTCTGATCCGCAGCCGGCGGGTTCGACGGATCGGGATAGTATCCCCGAATCCGGTCGCGCTCGATGAGCACAGGATCGCGCTCTGCTGGGTCTCCATAGCCGCCACCGCCAGGCGTCTCGACCTCGATCCAGTCGCCCGGCTTCAGCACGAAGCCCTCGCCCTTCGAGATATGCTCGGGCTGCACGATTTTGCCGCCCTGGCAAATCCTGATGACGTTCGGTGCTCCCGGTTTGCCGCCGAGTATACCCGGCGGCCCGAACCGCCCATGCTCCATAAGGAAAGAGGCTTTGCCCTCACCCCGCAGGATACGCGCCCGATAGCGGACACCGAAACCGCCGCGATACTTCCCGGCGCCACCAGAGCCTTCGCGCAGTGAGAATTCGTCGAAGATTATCGGATAACGCTGCTCGAGAATTTCAACCGGCTGCGATTTCGAAATGCCGATCGTGGAGCAGCCGTTACTGATGCCGTCACCCCTCCACCAACCGCCGTAACCGCCGCCGGAGAAGTAATACATGATGTAATGGCGCTTCTCTTCTGGATCATAGCCGCCGATGCTGATGTTTCCGCTCGTGCCGGCGGGCGCAGCGAACAATCGATCCGGAATGGCCTCGGCGAGCGCGAGGAACACGGCTTCCATGATCCGCTGCGAAACCTCGGCAGCGCAGCCGGCCACGGGGCGCGGATATTCGGCGTACAGGAAGGTTCCACGCGGCTCTTTCACGTGTATTGGCGCGAAGCAACCCGAATTCATCGGCACATCCGGGAAGATGTGCTTCATCGCGCCGTACACGGCCGAAAGCGTCGTCGCCCAGACGGAATTGAGCGGCCCGGCGCATGGGGGGCTCGACTTCGAAAAGTCGAAGGTGATGTCCGAACCTTTGACGGTCACCTCAAGACGAACCTCGAGCGGCTCATTCACCACGCCGTCGCTATCCAGATAGGCAACGCTAGAATATGTGCCGTCCGGAATAGTCTCGATATGTGCGCGCATCATTTTCTCGGAACGGCGGCGCAACTCCGCGATGGCCTCCTCAACTGTTTCCTTTCCGTAGCGGTCGAGCAATGCCGTCAACCGCCGTGCGCCGGCTTCCAACGCGCCGAGATGGGCCTTGATGTCGCCAATCCGCTCGTCTGCTACGCGGATGTTGGCGAGCACAAGGCTCAAAATCTCCTTGTCGATTTCCCCGCGCCGGCAAAGCTTAACCGGCGGAATGCGCAGGCCTTCCTGATGAATTTCCGTTGCCGTACTGTTGAAACCGCCAGGCACCATGCCGCCCGTGTCCGGCCAGTGTCCTGTGTTCGAGAGATAGCACCAGTGCTCACCACGATAATAAAACGGCCGCACCATTTTCACGTCCATGAGGTGCGTGCCGCCGAAATAAGGATCGTTGACAAGGATGACGTCGCCGTCGTCCAGGTCATTGCGCGCCTGGATGACCGAGCGCGTCGTCTCCTGCATGACACCGATGAAAATCGGCAGGGCGAGCTCGCCCTGGGCAATCATCGAGCCATCTTCGAGCGCGTAAATGCCGTTTGAACGGTCAAATGCTTCCGAAATGACGGGAGAAAATGCCGTCTTCTCATGGACGAGGTCCATTTCGGTGCAGACCTGCTGCAGGCCCTTTTCGATGACGGTCAGAAGTACGGGATCCATTGCCATTTTCGTTTCCCTTCAGCCCTCAACCTGCAGCGTTGAAGCCGTTCACCTCGATGAGGATATTGCCAAAGTCGTCGACGCGGCAGCGCGCGCCGGGGTCGACGACCAGCGTTGCATCCATCTGTTCGACGATGGCAGGCCCCTCGAACTGCGCTCCCGCCGGGAGAAGATCACGGCGATAGATGTCAGTTTCAACCCACTCGCCGTTGAAATAGACCTTGCGCCTTCCAGTACGCGCCTCGTTTACGTCGGTCGTGACTTGTGGGCGGAACAACGACAGATCGATACGCTCACGCACTCCAATGACGGTCGTACGGACGTTCACCAGCATAGGTGACATCTCTGCGAGCGAAATTCCAAACCTGTCGATGTAATGCTGGGCAAATCGCTCACCGACCTTTTGCGGATCAAAGCCTGGGCTTTCCACGGGAAGGCGGATGACGTGCGATTGCCCGCGGTAAAGAAGGTCCGCCTCGTGCCGAGTGACGATTTCCTTTACCTCGACTTTCTCGCGGGCAAGAAGCGCACGCCCCTCTTCAACCTGCCGCGCGAAAATACTGTCGATCTCCTTCGGATCGAGCGAGGCGAGCGGCAAGTTCACCGTCTGCACGAAATCGTGCCGCACGTCGGCCAGGATGCAGCCGAGAGCAGAGGTCAATCCCGGGAAACGAGGTACTAGCACGTGGGGAATGCCCAGCTCGCGCGCAATCGCCACCGCATGCAAAGGTCCAGCGCCACCGAAAGGCATCAGCGCAAAATCACGCGGATTATGCCCTTTTTCAATGGAAATCAGACGGATTGCACCGGCGAGCTCATTTACGGCAATGTCGAGAATTGCGGCTGCGCTCGCGACGACATCAAGGCCGAGATGCCGACCGATTTTTTCCTCGAGAATGGACGCAATTTTGTCGAGCGGTGCCGGCGCGTCCGAGCCGGTGATAGACGTCGGGTTGATGCGCCCTAGCAAAAGATTGGCATCCGTAATCGTTGGCTCTGTGCCCCCGCGACCATAGCCGATCGGTCCCGGAAATGAGCCAGCGCTCTCCGGCCCGACGCGCAACATGCCTGCGGCGTCGATGCGCGCAATGCTGCCACCGCCCGCACCGACCGTGCTCATGTCGATCATCGGGATGCGGAGGGGCACACCGTAGGCGAGATCCTTTTCAGCGGTGATAACCGGCTCTCCGTTGACGATCACGGCTACGTCGTAGCTGGTCCCGCCCATGTCGCCAGTGATGATATTGGGGAAGCCAGCCGCCTTGGCGATTGCAGAGGCCGCCAGCACACCGCCTGCCGGCCCCGACATCACGGTATGCACCGCGTGCTCGCCAACCACGGAGGCAGCCATCATGCCGCCGTTGGCCTGCATCACCAGCAATTCTTTGCGGAAACCCTTCTTGGCGAGCTCGTCGGCGACGCGCTCGATATAGCGCGCCACAATCGGCCGAATAGCGCCGTGAATGGCGGCCGTGGAGCCACGCTCAAATTCCCGCATTTCACGGATGATTTCATGGCCGGCAACGACATTCTTGTTCGGCCACAGACTGCGGACAATTTCAGCGCAACGCTTTTCGTGGGTGTCGTTTGCGTAAGAGTGCAGGAAATGAATGACGACGGACTCGACATCCATTTCCAGCAGCTTTTTCACCGCCGCACGGACGTCATCTTCGTTCAGCGGCTCTACGACCCGTCCGGCGGCATCCATACGCTCGCGCACCTCGAGACGCAGCTCGCGCGGAATGAGCGCCTCGAAGGTACCCGAAAGACCGTAAGCGTAGGGCCGCGTGCGACGGCCAAGTTCAAGTACGTCCCGAAAGCCGCGAGTGGTAATCAGACCGCAACGCGCGCCCTTGCGCTCGAGAACGGCGTTAGTACCTGCCGTCGTGCCGTGAACCAGCCAGTCGATGGCCTCGAAATCCACTCCGAGCTCGGCCAGCCCCTGCATGAAGCCGCGGGCGCGATCGTCGACGGTTGTCGGAACCTTGGCGACCCGGAATTCGCGGCGCTCCGTGTCGATCATGAGAAAGTCGGTAAAGGTTCCTCCGACATCAACGCCGATGCTGATGTTGCTCACTCTCGCCTCCGAGTCCGCGACTTCCGAATAGCATTGCATCAAAGACTTGAGTTTCGATTATTGAAACTCTATTCTGATTTTCGATAATAGACGCAGAGCCGGTCTGTTTGTCAACGGACTCGGGCGTCCTATGTCGTTGGGCGAAAGGACAAATGCCGAAAAAAGATCTGCAGGACGACGAGCGCAAAAGCCCGTTTGAACGCTATTTGAGCATCATCGAGATTGTGGCGGCGGCGCACGACGGGCTGACGCTGACGGATATCGCTAAGATTGCGGATCTGCCCAAACCGACCGTTCACCGGCTGACGCGTGTCTTGCTCGATTCCGGCGCGCTTGTCGCCGAAGATCGGCGACAGAAGCAATTCCGCATAGGCCCGCGCATTTGGCGCGTGCTTTACCTCGGGTTTGAACCCGACAGCCTCGTTCGCTATGCGCAGATGGCCTGCGACGCCGCGGCCAGTCGCTTGAAAGAGACCTGCTACATTGTACGTTTGGGGCGCACCGATGTGCGCACTGTCGCACGCGCGACGCCGGACCAGGGCTATCGTCTGCATGTCTATCCGGGGTCCGACCTGCCGATTCACGCCGCCGCTTCTGCGAAAGCAATTATTGCTTTTCAGCCTGAAAAAGAGGTGATGCGTTACATTCGCGAGCCATTGCCGCGGTTTACACCATATACGAACACCGATGTTTCCGTGTTTCTCGCCGAACTGAAAAAGACGCGGAAACGCGGCTACGCGATTTGCGACCGCGAGATCGACGAACACGTCATGGCCTACGCGGTGCCGGTCCATCTGCCGAACGCGGGCGTGCTGTTCAGCGTGGGTGTGACAGGTCCCTGTAGCCGACTGCTGCAACACCCCGTGGCGTTCTACATTGACGGCCTCAAGGAAGCAGCCGACCAGTTCGCGCGAGCCCTGCAGACCACTCAAAGGTGAGTTCTAAAACAGTGCTTTCGGCAGAACCAGGACGATCTCGGGGAACGCGATACAAATACCGATCGCCACGATCATCAGCAAAATAAACGGCGTGACCGACTTATAGATGTCCCCGAGTGAAATATTGGGAGGAACGACACCCTTCAGATAAAAAAGGTTGTATCCAAACGGCGGTGTCAGAAAACCTATTTCCATATTGATAATAAACAGGATGCCGAACCAGACTGGATCGAAGCCCAATTTCAGAATAATTGGAACGAATACCGGGACAGTGATCATAATAATCCCAACTGTATCCAGCACCATCCCGAGCAGCAGCAAAATGACCATCATCCCCACGAGAATGACGTAGCGGTTCACCTCGAGGCCAAGAACCATCCCCTCGATCAGACGCGCAGCTCCCATCGCCGTGTAGAAGGTCGACAAGGCGGACGCGCCAATGATGATCCAGAAGATGAGACAACTGAGGAGAAGCGTCTCATCACAGGCCTCACGGACCACCTTCCAGTTGAGCTTGCGTCGCACGCCGGCAGCGATAATCGCGCCCAGGGCGCCCACTGCAGCGGCCTCGGAAACACTGGCAAACCCGGTGAGCATGGAGCCCAGCACACCAATGACAAGCAGCACCGGAAGGATGAGCCCTTTGCTCGCGACGAGCTTTTCGCGCCAGGTAAAGCGCTCAACCGCTGAGCCACCCACCATTTCCGGCTGAAGCAGGCCGCGTACATAAATGTAGATGGCAAAAAGAACAGCGATGAGCAGGCCCGGGAGAATACCGCCAGCATAAAGCTTGCCGATCGAGGTGCCGGCGACCAACCCGTAAATGATCATCGTGACGCTCGGCGGAATAAGAATGCCAAGCGAACCGCCCGCAGCGATACAACCGAGCGCAATCCCCTTGTGGTAATTCCGAGCAAGCATTGCGGGGAGCGCCAGAAGCCCCATGGAAATGGTCGCCGCTCCCGAAATACCGGCCATGGCAGCGAAAATCGTGCAAATGGCGACCGTTCCAATGGCCAACCCACCGCGCACACCGCTGAAGAAGCGGTACATAGCCTCATACAGATCGTCCGCGATCTGCGAACGCTGCAGCATAGCTGCCATAAAGATGAACAGCGGAATACCCAGATACTCGAAGCTCGATGCGCTCGAGAAAGCCTTGATCGGTAGCATCGACAGCGCATTCGGGCTCCAAAATCCGTAGATCATCCCGACGGTGAGCCCCCCGAGCGCGATGGCGATCGGTGCCCCGATCGCCAGGCAGAGAAACATGCTGCCGAATAGGAGAGCGGTAACGAACACTGGGTCCATGTCTTAGTCCGCGCTGCGAAGGCCGTTCTGCACCAGCTTGAGGATGTGTGACAACCAAGCGAGCGATAGCAGAACTACGCCGATCGGGAGGAGCGACTTGGCAACAAATACCGGAGCCTGCCATGCTCCGGTCGCGGACACTTCGTTCATCATGTAGGACTGCCACGCAAAGCGCGTGCCGAACCACAGAAGCGTGCCGGCAAACAGAACGAATAGAAGAGAGCTGATTGTCAGGTCGACGACCGCTTTGGCGCGCGGTGGCAAACGCGTGAAAAGAATGTCGACGCGGACGAACTGGCCGCGCTGCAACGTCCACGCGCCACCAAGGAACACATAGGCGGCCAATAGCCATCCACTCAGGTCGTAAACCCAACCCCACGACATGCCGAAAAACGTTCTCGTAATCATTTCGAGAACGATCAGCCCAGTCATGAGGAGGGTAAGCAAGGAGGCGGCTTTGCCAATCGTTTCAACTAGACGGTCGATCCAGCGGATCAAAAACTCAAGCAATGCCCCCTCCTCTGGCAATGTCAACTCTCGCGAGGATGAGAATACGAAGCAGCTCCGGAGAACTTGGCCGAAGCTGCTCTTGCGCTAGCCTTAGCGCCCCAACTCGGCGAGGAACTTCTTCAAGAGCTCGACACCTCTCGCGGCCATTTGGTCCTCGTTTGCATAGGCCTCCCAAAGCTCGCGAGCTGCGACCTCCATTTTGACCCACTCCTCCTCGGGGATAACGGAAATCTGCACACCCGCTGCCTGCATTTCGCGCATCGCCTTCGCGTCTGCCATTGCGCTAAGCGCAATATAATCGAACGAGGAAGCAACGGCCGCTTCGTTCAGAATAGCCTTGATATCGTCAGGCAGCTGGTTCCAGGCCGCCATGTTGACGGCAAAGAAGTTGTTCGGCACCGGCATCGGCGACGGCTGCACGTAGTACTTGGCAACCTCGTGGTAGGAATTGTTCTTGTTCCCAGCCGGGCTCGCCCAACGCGCAGCATCGATCGCACCAGTTGCCAAGCCGGTATAGATATCGCCGCCGCCCATGAACACCGGCGTGGCGCCCATCTTCTCATACCACTTCGCCTCGAGCCCGAAGGAGCGGATCTTCAGACCTTTGAAATCCTCGGCCGAACGGATCGGCTTTTTCGAGACGATATCCCACGGCGGAGACAGCTGCGGACCGAGATAGAAAACGCCATGCTTGGCATACGCCTCACGGACGAGGTCGAGGAAGCCGAATTTGTAGAAGAAGTTGTAGCGTTCAATCGGCGTGCGCAGCGATCCTGGGACGCCATTCTCGAGGTTGGCGATAGGCCCGATCTTTCCAGCGAAATAACCACCGGTCAGAACGCCCATCTCAACCATACCGGAGCCGACAGCCTCCAGGCCTTCCTGTACCGGGAAAAGCGCGCCTACGGGGAAAACCTGAAACTTGATCCGGCCGCCTGACATCTCCTCGGCCAGCTTCACGAACTTCTCTTCGAGCGCGATGTAGCCGGGTTCGCCCGGATTTAAGTTGCTCTGAATTCGCCAATTGAAATCGGCAGCCTGAGCGGCGCCAACAGCCGCAATGGCCATTACCCCCGACGCAATTACGCTCGCCACTCCCCTCAGCAATCGCATAGGCACACCTTTCCTCGACAAAGACACCCCCAAATAAGGGCCAACTTCCGGCGAATACCGCACACAGCGATGCGGCTCTCCAAGAAGCTCCCAAGGCTGTGATGGAAGTTTCGTTTTTCGATACTTGTTTTCTGTTCCTGAAACTCTGTCACGCTGCAAACAGGGTGTCAACGGTCATACATACAGCACTCATGACCAAGCATTGATCGTCATAACCTTATAGTGGAAGGCCAATTTCTCTGCCCCGACCAATAAATCGACCAGCGGCGATGTCTGTGCAGACGATCCCGCCTCTTCCCTGGGCGAGCTTCTCAAGCTCAAAAAATTGAAGGGGAATCGGGCTACGATCCCGCGCCCAGAACCGCGCGGATCAGGCGCTTTGCATCCTCACTGTCCCATTCTGCGGGTCCAGTGAGGCGGCCGATTTCGCGCCCGTCTCCGTCAATCAAAATAGTAACGGGCAGGCCGACGGCTTTGAGCTGCGAGGTAGCTCTGGTCGTGGGATCGACGTAAAGTCCGAGAGCTTTCACATCGATCTGATTAAGAAACTTCCTGGACACTTCTGCCCCACCGCGGTCCACACTGAGCGCGACGACCTCGAAATGCTCAGAGCCTAATGCCTGCTGCAAGCGGTCGAGTGCCGGCATTTCTTTGCGACATGGTGCGCACCAAGTGGCCCAGAGATTGAGAAGCACGACCTTGCCGCGCCAATCTGCGAGGGAGCGCTCAGCGCCAGTACCGTCAAAGAATTTGAAATCGGGCAGCGGCTCCGGCTCCTTCTTGAACACGAAGGCCGCCATGTGGCCCTTGCTCAAATCATTGGCGCCAGGGCCGCGCGGAAGCTGCCGCGGTGTCTCGGCTGCCGAGCTTCCTGAGACTGAGGTCCGCGCCGCCGTCGTCTTAACGTTGTCAGGCCGTCCTAGAGTGACGTATACCGCGCCAAATCCAATCAGCGCTGCCGCGAGAACCACGAGCAAGGATCTGGCGGTTGCTGAGTTCAGCATATCGCGTACTCGGCCCTTCTTTGATTGTCGCGTCGCGAACTGAAGCCGTAGGAGCCCCGATCCATGGACAACGATTCGGCCAACAACTCGGCCAACAAGATGTGGGGAGGCCGGTTTTCCATGTCGCCGGCCCAGATCATGGAGGAGATTAACGCCTCCATAGACTTCGACAAGGTTCTGGCCCCGCAAGATATACGCGGCTCGAAGGCGCATGCGGCAATGCTTGCCGCCCAGGGCATCATCTCGAAGGAAGATGAAGCCAGTATTCAGGCGGGCCTCGACCAGATCATGGCCGAGATTGAGGCTGGAACCTTCAAGTTCTCGCGGTCCCTTGAGGACGTGCATATGAACGTGGAGGCGCGCCTCAAGGACATCATCGGCGCGCCGGCAGGTCGGCTTCACACAGCGCGCTCGCGAAACGATCAGGTTGCGCTCGACTTCCGCCTGTACGTACGCGACCGGATCGATGAGTTCGACAGTGCTCTCGCGGGGTTGCAGCTCGCGCTGGCCCGCAAGGCGGAAGTGCATGCAGAAACGATCATGCCGGGCTTCACGCATTTGCAGCCCGCGCAGCCCGTGACCTTCGGCCATCACCTGTTGGCCTACGTTGAGATGCTTTCGCGCGATCGTGGTCGCCTGCGGGATGCCCGAGCTCGGCTCAACGAATGCCCGCTGGGTGCAGCGGCTCTGGCCGGCACGTCTTTCCCGATAGATCGCGAAATGACAGCCCGGGCGCTTGGCTTCGACCGCCCGACGGCCAACTCGCTCGATAGCGTTTCCGATCGCGATTTCGCCCTCGAAACGCTTTCAGCGGCGAGCATCGCGGCAATGCACCTTTCGCGGCTGGCAGAAGAAATCGTCATCTGGATGACGCCGCAGTTCGGGTTCATCCGCCTGTCCGATCGCTTCACCACCGGCTCATCGATTATGCCGCAGAAGCGCAATCCCGATGCGGCCGAGCTGATCCGGGCAAAAGTTGGACGCATCGCCGCCGCGTTTCAAAGCCTCCTGATGGTAATGAAGGGGCTGCCTCTCACCTACTCGAAGGACATGCAGGAGGACAAAGAGGTCACGTTCGACGCCCTCGATAATTTCGCTCTGGTCATCGCAGCTATGACCGGAATGGTCGAGGACATGGAGCCCAACATTGAGGCCATGCGGCGCGCCGCGAGCAGCGGCTATTCAACAGCCACCGATCTTGCGGACTGGCTGGTGCAGCGATTAGGCGTGCCCTTCCGTGAAGCCCACCACATCACAGGGCGAATAGTTGCAGAAGCAGAGCGCCGCGGCGTCGAACTCGAGCATCTACCACTCGAGGCGATGCAAGCCATCGAGCCTCGCATCACCGCCGATGTTTACTCTGTTCTCAGCGTAGAAAACTCCGTTCGGAGCCGCACCAGTTATGGTGGAACGGCGCCACACAACGTCAGAGAAATGGCTCGTTTGTGGATAAACCGGTTGGGAGAAAATCAAATGCGAGGTTAAGTTGCTCCTATCCCATTGCGGGGAAAGGGATAACCGAGCTTTAGGGGGACTCGGGAGAATGCGGGGTATGATCGCGGCCGGCGCCGTTTGCGCCGGTTGGTTCATGTTGTGCACCCAGAGTATCGGCGAGCCCTTCAATACCTGGACCTATTACGAATGCGTGCAGGATTGCCGGGACAATAAACCAATCGAAATGACGCTTCAGCAGTGCATCATCCTGCAGAAGTGCGATCAATATCCGCGACCGCGTCGCACCTATCAGGAATGCGTTCGATACTGTGAAGCCCAATTGGTACTGACTGGCCAGACACTGCAACAGTGCATCGCAAAGTACGTCTGCAGCCAGTATCCGCAGAGGTAATGCGGACACTCATTGACGCTGCTATTCGCAGCATCGCGCGTTCGTGATTCGACGCTAAACGCTAGGCCCGTACCCAGCCATTGCTCGTGAGCCGCTCTTGCGGCTGGAAACGCGTCTTGTAGCTCATCTTGCGCGAGCCCTCGATCCAATATCCGAGGTACAGGTAGGGCAAGCCAAGCTGGCGCGTGTACTCGATGTGTTCGAGGATCATGTAGGTTCCCAAGCTGCGGCGCGGCACGCTCGTATCGTAGAAGCTGTAAACCATCGAAATGCCGTCCGAAAGCCGATCGCAAAGCGCCACCGCCGCCAGCGGCCCCGATAGCGACTCTCCGGATTCAGGACGCACGCGATATTCGGAGAGAAACGTATCGACGATGGTGTCTTCCACCATCATGGCATAATCGAGCACCGTCATGTCGGCCATGCCGCCATCGGAATGACGGGCGTCGATATAGCTGCGGAAGAGCGCGTATTGTTCGGCGGTCGGCCGCGGTGGAATTCGCCTGACGGCAAGATCCCGATTGGCATCCATCACGCGCCTGAAGCTGCGCGAAAACTTGAACTCGTTGACGGGCACGCGCACCGAAATGCAGGACTGGCACCCCTCGCAGTAGGGCATATAGGCGACGTTCTGACTTCGACGGAAGCCGCCCTTAAGTAGATGGTCGATGAGCGCTGGCGGTTTGTCGTGCGTGAGATGCGTGAACAGCTTACGCTCCAGCCGGCCCGGCAAATATGGGCACGGCTGCGGTGCAGTCACATAGAATTCCGGAAAGTTCTTCTGCTGTTCTGTCATTCGACTGGCGTTTCGGGGCGAACGCTTGGGCTCCATGCTCGCAATCGTTGTATTGAGAGTAAGTGAGCTGCCCTCGCCTAATCAAGCGCGGTGACAATTGAGCCTTTATCGATACAAGCCATGCCGCGCTCCCAAGAGCCCCTCCGGCCGCCAGATCAGCAGTGCGGCCAACAGGGTGTAGATAGCCAAATCACGATATTCGATCGGAAAAAGGATCGACCAGACCATCTCGGCTCCGCCGATGAGGATGGCACCGAGAAGCGCGCCAGGGATTGATCCGATCCCGCCTGCGATAGCGGCGATCAGCGCCTTGAGGCCGAAAACAATTCCGCCGGCAAATCCAACACCTCCGTAATAGAACGTGACGATGGTGCCCGCGAGGCCGGCCAATCCGCATGCGAGCACAAAGGTGGTCATGAGGAGGCCTCGAAAGTTTACGCCCAAGAGCGCGGCGGCGATGGGGTCGTCGGCACAGGCCCGCCAGCTGCGGCCGTACCGCGTCCACTTCATCATTGCGAGCAACCCTAACGCCACGAAAACGGCGAATGCGCTAACCGAGATTCCAATCGGCGTAACGGTGACGACGAAGCCTTCACTCGCTGCAATGGCCGTCGGATTGTTGAAGAACGGCTCCATCCACCGCAAGGCTGAGCCCTGGGACAAGCGCATATACTCCTGCAGCGCCATAGCGAGGCCAACCGTGGCGATCAGTACTTGCTGGCCAGACGCGCGATGGAGGGGCTCGAAGATGAAGCGACTTGCGACATAACCGTGCGTCCCCGCTGCGAAGAGCCCGAGCGCGAGGCTCACGGCAAGCACGTCCGGCCAGAAAGTCAGCGCGCCGGCAAGTGGAACTCCGAGCAGAGCTGCATAACCACCCAGCGCCGCGAATTCCCCGAACGCCAGGTTGATCCTGCCGATAAGTCCGTACACAAGGGCGTAGGCTGGCGCGAGAACGGCGTAGATACCGATAAGCGGCAAGGCGGAGACGACGTGCTGGAGAACGAACGCTAGCGGTTGCGAGATTTGGGGTACGTAGCCGAGTTGGAGATACGGTGCCGGATCGGCCGCTGCCGATTCCTGCGAGCCCAGCCAGAACAGCTTCAGGATGGCGAGGCGAACTTCGCTGAGCTCTTTGCCATCACTCCAGGCCGCAACCAGCCGGTCATTCGTATCAAAAAGCACTGTTCCAAACCGGCAAAGTAGAGTGCGCGTTCGCTGATGACCGGAAGCGGTACGCACTGCATAGCGGACCTCCACCCCACCACCAGGGGCCTTGGTCGTCGACTGGACTTGGAAGCTGCTCTCGGGCGGATTGATCGCCGGAATCAACATCCGGCAAATTCGGGCTTCGTGCGCGTCGGGCAAGCCGCTGCACCCTCCCAGCACCGTGAGCACCAGTGCCGCAACAACAATCCGAAACTCATCAGGCCAGCGCGCCAAAATTCAGGTCCCCGGTCAGATGGCTGACCTTGGTGCATCCACCCCGCGGCCTGATGTTATCGCCAATCAGCTATGATTGGCGATCAATCGAGCTGCCCTTGGAGCAAAATAGGTGAGAATGCCAGACGCGCCGGCCCGCTTGAAGCCGATCAGGCTCTCCATCATGACCTTGTCGCCATCAAGCCAGCCGCGCTCGGAAGCTGCCATAAGCATGGAGTACTCGCCGGAGACCTGATAGGCGAACGTGGGCACGCCGAACGTGTCGCGCACTCTCCGGATAATGTCGAGATACGGCATGCCCGGCTTGACCATGACCATGTCTGCGCCCTCAGCCAGATCGAGCGCGACCTCACGCAGAGCTTCGTCAGTGTTTGCGGGGTCCATTTGGTAGGTGCGCTTATCACCCTTGAGCGCCCCCGATGAGCCAACTGCATCACGGAAGGGGCCGTAGAAGGCCGACGCATACTTGGCGGAATAGGCCATGATCTGTGTCGACTTGTAGCCGGCGCTCTCGAGAGCCTGGCGAATGGCGCCGATCCGGCCGTCCATCATGTCGGATGGGGCCAGGATATCGCAGCCCGCTTCAACCTGGACTAAGGACTGACGGACCAGTGCCTCCAGCGTCTCGTCATTGAGAATTGTATCTCCCCGCATCAGCCCGTCATGGCCGTGGCTCGTGTAAGGATCGAGCGCAACGTCGAGCACGATGCCAATGTCGAGACCGGCAGCGCGAACCGCGCGGGTCGCCCGGCAAACCAGATTGTCAGGATTGAATGCCTCCCGCGCATCTTCCGTTCGGAGCGAGGGATCGGTGTAGGGGAAGAGAGCAAGGGCCGGAATCCCCAGCGAAAGCGCCTCCTCGGCAGCGGCGACGACGAGGTCTACCGAAATTCGCTCCACGCCCGGCATGGATTCCACCGGCACGCGCTTGTTCGTCCCGTCGATGACGAACATGGGCCAAATGAGATCGGCGGGCGTCAGCGTGTGCTCGGCAACGAGCCGCCGGCACCACTCAGTGCGACGGTTGCGGCGCATGCGGACGGCGGGGAACATCCCGGGAATAGTGACGGTGCCGCTACGTTCCTTCGCGGCTGGCGTCCATGATCCTTCGCCGAGTTGGGGTTTCATGGCAGACCCTGGAGCTTGAGAAGACGTCTGCCCTACACCATCACCGCCCGATCGGTCTGACGCAAGGGGGCGTTCCGGCCATGTTACAATCGTTCGCAGTTATGCTTGAGACGGTCCGGGTGTTTCCCCAAGAGCCCCCACGCACTCAAACGATGGCGGCCGGATATCTCGGCGATGCGCCCGCCCATCATCTCAAAGATTTACGGCTCATATCAGCCCCCGCTCTTCGAGCAGACGGCGCACCTCGATGAGGCTTCCGACATGCTGGCCGACCAGCGCGCTCGCCTGAGACAGCGCACGGATGCTGTGCCTGAAGCTACGTTGCATGTGCCAATCAGCCGTCTTCCAGGAGGGCGCCTTGCGGCTTTCTCGGCTTGCATCTTCGGCCAATCGCAGATTCTTGCGCACCTCGGCCCAGAGCAGAAAGTCGGACGCGCCTGAACGGTGGCTCAGCGTCGGAATATGGTCGTGTACCGCTACTTGTGACATCTCGCGAAATCTCCGAGCTGCGAGAATTGGGAACCGAAAAGGAGGGGCAGCCAATCTGTGGCCGACCGGACGCACTCGCTACACGACGCGACGAACTGTGAACTGTCTATGTTCTATATTTGTTCCAATGAATAGTCCACAGAAATTTTCACGCTTTGTTCTCGTGATCTTAGGTACCAGTCTACACGGCGGGGACGGCGCGGCCCTCGCGTTCACTTCATCGCGTGAGAAGCTCGGCGGAAAATCCGCTAAACTACTCAGGTTTACGGTTAGGACAGGGCGTGTTCGGAGCGACTAAGGATTAGCTCCTACTCGCAGTAATTACTGTTTCTGCGCTTGGCCATGTCCAAGTGAAAATGGTTGCGGTGCGCCTCGTTGGCCTCTGGCCCGAGGACCGTTCCGAAATGTCGGCACGCGGCGCCGTGAATCGCTCGGAGAAATCGTGCAGCGCGATTATCAGGCTGAGCCTCCAGCGCCTTCATGTTCGATGTGCTTCCGGGCCCGCCAAGATGGCTGGCTGTCCTAAGAACCGGCACTTCCTTGCGCTTATCGCGTGGCGCCTTTTGCCCTTTCGCTTCGCGTTTCACCGCCGGAGCGGTTGCCAATGCGACGGTCTTTCGGATCGGTAAGGGAACGGTCTTTCGCACCGGCAAAGGGATCGACTTGCGGACCGACAGCGGAATTGCGGATGCCATCATGATGTTTGCAGCCTGGCGGTCCCCATTTTTCGAAACCGCTTCGGACGCAGAGTTGCCAGCCGACTTGGAACTTGCCGCAGCCGCTGCGCGCTTTGCTTCTTCCTCGGCTTTGGCGCGCGCTACGATGGCTTGCACATCCCGCGCCGTCAGTCCCCATCCGGTAAGGAGATTGACCTCCAGTCCTGACTTGGTCGTGAAGCTGCCGATGTCAACGGCGTTCGCCAAAGCGTGTTCGCTGAGCCGTGTCGTCTTGCGACCGTAGGCGTTGCGGCATGAATAGGAGCTCATGGTGCCGATCTTCACGATCGGGCCGTCGAGATGCTCCTTGGCCAATGGTTGCAGATCCTCCTTTATCCATTTCGCCAGCGAAGCGACCAGGTCGCACGTGACGGTCACCGGTGGAGAGAAGGCGACCTCAGGATTCCGACCAATGCTGACGAGTCGCACAGGGGCAGGCGCACCGCACTGGCCTTCCTTGATGGGGTCGGCGGCTTCAATCACTGCCTCGATGCCGCGGAGAACCTTGTCGCAATGAGCCTTGGCTTCCCGGATCTCCTCCTCAGTCCACGTCAGCGGAGGCGTCGACGCAGACCCAGCCTTGTCAGTGCTGTTTGCTTTCTGGTTCTCTGATCCAGTGTTGCTGGGCTGCTCGGCCTGCGATGGACCTGCTGCATCCGATTTGCCAGAGTTCGCCTCTTTCTGAGATTTCTCTACAGCTGGTCCGCTTTTTGTGACACGAGCGCCACGTTCCTTCGCAGACACCTGGTGAGCGGCAAATATCAGCGCGGTCAGCGCCAGAAGGGCGGTAGAAACAACCTTCATCATCAGTGCCTGTGGTATCGCGCCACTCTGGCGCGGGACAGATACGTTTCCCCAGCGGCGTTTGAGCTGAGTTTCGCCCGATCTCCGTCCCATGTATAGGCCCATACGGTACTTCGGGCGCCGTAGTGTTCTTTTCAGGCCGCACTAACCCGAGCCTCGTTAGGAAGCATGACAGAAGCAGTATCGACCGAAAGCGCTTACCGGGAGCTTACGATCACGCGAGAGGGTGCCGCGGGGCGCATTGTTCTCAACCGACCGCGCGCGCTGAACGCGCTCAATGACGCAATGCGGGCAGAAATCACCGCTGCCATCCCGGGGTTCGCCCGCGACCCGAACATCTACGCACTGACGATCAAATCCGCGGTGCCGGGCGTATTTTCGGTAGGTGGTGATCTGCGTGAGCTGAGTACAGCTGCTCGCGAACGCTCGGAGGACGCACGCAAGTATCTCGCCGCCGACTACCGCCTCAACTGGCTGCTCGAATGCTTCTCGAAGCCAACCATCTCGTTGATGAACGGGTTGGCGATGGGCTCCGGCGTTGGCCTTACCATGTACGGCACACATCGCGTGGCGGGCGAAGACTACAAGTTCGCCATGCCGGAGACCGGCGTCGGCTTTTTCCCCGACGTGGGCCTCGCCTGGGTGTTCGCCAGAATGCCAGGTCACGTGGGGATGTATCTGGGCCTTACGGGGCGCCAGATTGGTCGGGCTGATGCCTATCGCTTGGGAATCGTCACCCATTGCATTCGGGCGACCCAGTTTGAGGAGATCGAGGCTGGTTTGCAGGCCGCCGATCCCGTCGATCCCCTGCTCGATGATCGGCACGAAGATCCGGGCCGGGGCGAATTGGAGCCCTATAGTGAAGTCATCGAGCGCTGCTTTTCGGCAGACACCGTCGAGGAAATTTTCGAGCGACTTGAGCAAGCCGCCCGCGGCGGCGGCACTGAAGGTGCGTGGTGCGCTGATGTTCTCGCGACGCTCAAGAAGCGTTCGCCCACGGCGCTCAAGGTTACGCACCGTCACATTCGCGAAGCTGCCTTCCGCGATCTTCGGCAGACGCTCATGCTCGATTACCGGCTTGCGTGTCGGGCCATCGAGACACACGATTTCCACGAAGGCGTCCGTGCCCTGCTTATCGACAAGGACAAGAACCCGCAGTGGCGGCCGACTCACGTGAAGGACGTGACGGACACCATGCTCGACCGCTTCTTTGCGTTCCGGCCTGGCCAGGAGCTCATTCTTCCCACGCGGCAGGAAATGCAGGCGGCGCGGGTCTAATCCCTCCGCGCCGGTTCACCCCGTTAGTGATTTATTAACCAAACCCTTTAGCAACTGATTCAGTGTGTCCGCGTAGCGTCACCCCGAAGCCGGCCGGGTAGGCCGCAAGTTTGAAAATGCGGGGAAAGGAATGACGCTCGTCCAAACAGAAACTCATGCAGCTCCGGTTTCGACCGAAGATCTCGAAGGTGAATATCTTCAGGCTCTGAGGCTCATCGAAAGGTTGCACCGGCTACTGCTCGACGTCATCAAGGACGAGCTGGACCGGAACGGAGGCTATGACCTGAACCCCGTGCAGGCGCTTCTGCTCCACAATCTCGGCAATGACGAGCTGACAGCTGGCGAGCTCAAGACGCGTGGTTACTATCTGGGCTCGAACGTTTCCTACAATCTCAAGAAACTCGTCGAGCTGGGCTACATCCATTACAAGCGTTCCGACCACGATCGGCGCTCCGTTCGGGTACGGCTCACCGAAAAGGGCGAAGAAATCTGTGCCCTCGTCCGCCAGCTCTATCGTCGTCAGCTTCGTTCTCTCGGCAGCGTCGGTGAAATTTCTTTTGAGGATCTTGAGGATCTCAACAGAACTTTAATGAGACTGGAGAGATTTTGGTCTTACCAGATCCGCTATCGCCTTTGAGCGGAATTCACCCGCTCGATCCGACAATCTGTCCGACGCCCGCTTAACCTCACAGGGCGTCTTTTTTATTGCACCTTCTCACCGTTCCCGGGTGGTCCGCGAACGACGACTTCACACATCCAGTTTATTGGACAGAATTTCCCATTCTGTGTGGCAATTGGAACGTGCTCCCGCTTAGCCAGCGCGAATGCGCCGGTCCTGATCCGAGGGCAGACGTTCGCAGGCAACGCCTCGCAAAATTGGGGCATGTGCTCAGAATTCGTTAACGCCAGTAAGGCTACTGATGCAGTGAGATATCAGGCGGACCGGGCAGCGGAGGCGAGGAGTGCGTGGGTTCGTAACTGGCAAAGCATTCAGCTGCAGGTTAGGTATTAACCTCATCGGAGCACTCGCCGCCGTAACGGGCGCGTCGGTCATCTCCGCCTCCGAAACGCGTGCTTATTCAGATGGCGCAGCGTGGAATCCGTTCGCCAGCCCGGCTCCGACCTATACGCAGCCTTATGACCGCTCCTTCATCCGGGAGTGGGAGGCTCATCCACCTCGCGGCTACCCGACGATTTCAAAGGCCAACATCGAGCCTATGAAAGCCGCCATCAAGCGGTATACTGAAATTGTGGAGCGAGGCGGCTGGAAACCTGTTCCCAGGATGAAGCTGCAGGCAGGGATGACGAGCCCCGCCGTCGCAATTCTCCGCGAGCGCTTGTACTTGTCGGGCGATCTCAAGGAGCGCTCGGGCTATCCGGAGTACTTCGACTCCTACGTCGAACGCGCGGTCAAGCGCTTTCAGGCGTCGAATGGCCTTGCGCCAACCGGGATCGTCGATGAACGCACGATTGCCGCGCTCAACATCCCGGCCTCGGTTCGTCTTGCTCAACTGCGTACAAACCTTGACCGGGTCACCGCCCTCGCGCGTTCGGCTGGCAAGAGATACGTGTTGGTGAATATCCCTGCGGCCCAGGTTGAAGTGGTGGAAAACGACCGCGTGGTCTCGCGCCACTCCGGCGTTGTCGGAAAGATCGACCGACCGACGCCTATCCTCCGCTCGATGATCCACGAGTTGAACTTCAACCCGATCTGGACACTGCCGCCGACCGTCATCGCCAAGGACCTCATCCCCAAAGGCCGGGAACTGGCCCGACGGAACGAGGATGTGCTCAAGGTCTACGGGATCGACGCGTATGGGCCAGATGGGCGCAAGCTCGACAGCTCCAAAATCAATTGGTCGTCGAGCGCGGTACAAAATCTGACGTTCCGGCAGCAGCCGGGTAAAGACAACCCGCTCGGCTTCGTCAAAATCAACTTCCACAATAACTACTCGGTCTACCTCCACGATACGCCATCGGAGAGCATCTTCGGGCGAAACTTCCGCGCAGCGACCTCCGGCTGCGTCCGGGTGCAGAACATTGAGCAGCTGGCGGCGTGGCTGCTGAGGGATAATGGCTGGACGCTCGAAGATGTGCTGGCGATCAAGAAGTCCGGCGAGCGCAAGGACGTGCAGCTCAAAAAGCCGGTGCCGCTCTACATGGCATACATCACGGCGTGGGCGACCGAGGACGGCGTTGTCCAGTTCCGGCGCGACCTCTATCAGAAGGACGGCGTAGGCGCGACGGCTGCGGCCTACTGAAGCTTTAACAGCTTGATTTCAGTCAAGGTAGAGAGGGGGAAAGAATGTTTTTCTCCCACCATTCTCCATTATCTTGCACAATGAAGTCGCTGGCCAACCAGTTGAACCGCGACATCTAGAAAGTTGATGTCGCCGAACTGCCTCGGCAAAAGCTAGAAAAGCTTCTCATAAAGTGGCGAGGATCGTGAATTATACCGAAAAATTCCAGCAGGCACTGGAAGCCATTCATGCTGAAGGCCGGTATCGCGTCTTCGCAGACTTGCGGCGCAGGTGCGGGGCCTTTCCAGCGGCCGACTACTATGGGTCCGGCACCCAGCGGCCCATCACCATTTGGTGCTCGAACGACTATCTCGGCATGGGCCAGCACCCTGAGGTGCTCAAGGCGATGCACGAGGCGCTCGACACAGCCGGCGCAGGTTCAGGCGGCACGCGCAACATCTCCGGAACCACCCACTATCACGTTGAGCTCGAAGCGGAACTTGCCGATCTCCATCGCAAGGAAGCCGCCCTGCTCTTTACGTCTGCATACGTCGCTAACGACGCCACGCTTTCGACGCTCGTCAAGCTGTTGCCCGGTACCATGATCTTCTCCGACGAGAAGAACCATGCGTCGATGATCGAGGGCATTCGGCGCAGCGGTGCTCCCAAGCGGATCTGGAAGCACAACGATCTCGCTGATCTCGAAGCTCACCTGAAGGATTTCGATCGCGAAACACCGAAGATCATCGCCTTCGAGTCCGTTTACTCCATGGACGGGACGATTGCGGATATCGCCGGCGTTTGTGATCTGGCCCAGCGCTACGGGGCCCTCACCTACCTCGACGAGGTTCACGCCGTTGGCTTGTACGGGCCGCGCGGCGGCGGCATTGCCGAACGCGATGGCGTTCTCGACCGGGTGGACATCATCAATGGGACGCTGGCCAAGGGCTTTGGCGTGATGGGCGGCTACATTGCCGCAAGCCAAGCCTGCGTCGATGCCATCCGGAGTTGCGCACCCGGATTCATTTTCACCACGTCATTGGCGCCGGCCATCGTCGCTGGCGCGCTCGCCAGCGTGCGGTATCTGAAATCCAGCAACGTTGAGCGCGAGCGGCATCAGGAGCGGGCGCGCACGCTGAAGCGGCGTCTCATGGCTGCGGGTCTGCCCGTCCTCGACAATCCGAGCCATATCGTGCCGGTGATGGTCGGTGATCCCGTCCTCTGCAAAAAGCTCACCGACGAGCTCCTCAGCCGCTTCGGCATCTACGTTCAGCCGATCAACTATCCGACCGTGCCGCGGGGGACGGAGCGTCTTCGCCTCACGCCAACCCCACTCCATACCGACCGCGATTTCGACCACCTGGTCTCCGCCCTTCAAACTCTGTGGCGGGAGCTGGGGCTTGCCTTCAATCCGGTTAGCTTGGCCGCGGAGTGAGCCTCGGGCCCATTTTCCGCGCCATGGCGTCTCAAGCGGACCCAGCGGTGTTGTTGGGCACGACTCGCCGTGCTATTGCGCGCAGCTGATTGTCGCTAACGCATCGCCCGACCCCTTTTTCCCTTCGGCGAGAGGATGAGTATGAGCACAGCCGATCCTGCGCGCCCTTCGACGACTGCTTTTTTTGGCGAAACCCTCGCCGAGCGCGATCCCGAGCTTTACGCCGCAATATCTGACGAGCTGAAACGCCAGCGCGAGGAGATCGAGCTGATCGCCTCGGAAAACATCGTTTCGCGGGCGGTGCTGGAAGCCGCAGGTTCGGTTCTCACCAACAAGTATGCCGAAGGCTACCCCGGCCGGCGCTACTACGGCGGCTGCCAGTTCGTCGACGTTGCAGAACAGCTGGCGATCGAGCGGGCCAAGAAGCTGTTCGGATGTGCCTACGCGAACGTGCAGCCCCATTCCGGCAGCCAGGCTAATCAGGGCGTGTTCATGGCGCTGGCCAAGCCCGGCGACACCATCCTCGGCCTTTCGCTGGCCGCTGGCGGACACCTCACGCACGGCTCGCCCGTCAACATGTCGGGTAAATGGTTCAACGCCATCCATTACGGTGTGCGCCGGCAGGACCATCGCATCGATCACGATGAAGTGCGTGCGCTGGCCAAGGAGCATCGTCCCCGCATCATCATCGCTGGCGGCTCGGCCTATCCGCGCACGATCGACTTTGCAGCTTTCCGCGAGATTGCTGATGAGGTCGGCGCCTACCTGATGGTGGATATGGCGCACTTCGCCGGTCTCGTTGCCGGTGGCGTACACCCCAACCCTGTGCCTTACGCGCACGTCGTCACGACCACGACGCACAAAACGCTCCGTGGTCCGCGCGGCGGCATGATCCTTACCAACGACGAGGAGCTCGCGAAGAAGATCAACTCCGCCATCTTCCCGGGCCTGCAGGGTGGGCCGCTGATGCACATCATCGCGGCAAAGGCCGTTGCGTTGGGTGAGGCGTTGCGGCCCGAGTTCAAAGCCTATGCGAAGGCGGTGGTTGAGAACGCTTCAGCTTTGGGCGAGGTGCTCAAAGCGGCGGGCTACGACCTTGTAGCGGGCGGGACCGACACTCACCTGCTCCTCGTTGATCTCCGGCCGAAGAAGCTCACCGGCAATATTGCCGAGAAGGCGCTTGGCCGGGCGCACATCACCTGCAACAAGAACGGTGTGCCCTTCGATCCCGAAAAGCCGACGGTCACATCCGGCATCCGTCTTGGCTCGCCGGCAGGCACGACCCGGGGGTTTGGAGTCGAGGAGTTCCGGGCCATCGGCCGAATGATTGCTGAGGTGCTGGACGGCCTCGCCGCAAATGGCGAGGAAGGTAATTCCGCCGTCGAAGCCCGCGTCCGCGAGGAAGCGATCGCCCTCTGCCGTCGGTTTCCGATCTACGGAGCCTGAAGTCAGCTCATGAAGTCGTGAGGTTGTAACGGCTCCGGCCGGAAACTCTGAGCACGCCAGAAACGCACGTTTCGGCTAGACTCTTGTTACCGACTCACGGCCAGCGCTGGAGACCCCACGGTGCGTTGCCCATTCTGCGGGAGCAGCGATACGCAGGTGAAAGATAGTCGACCGACGGAGGAGAACGCTGCCATCCGCCGTCGTCGCGTTTGCCCGGATTGCGGGGGCAGGTTCACGACCTTCGAGCGCGTCCAGCTGCGCGAGCTCACGGTCATCAAGCGGTCAGGGCGCAAGGTGCCGTTCGATCGCGACAAGCTTCTGCGCTCCGTCGAGATTGCGTTGCGAAAACGCCCCGTCGATCGCGAGCGCGTCGAGCGCATGGTTTCGGGCATCGTGCGACAGCTGGAAAGCTCGGGCGAGTCGGAAATTCCTTCGTCTGCGATCGGAGAGCTCGTCTGCGAGGCATTGCGCGGACTGGACCCGGTCGCCTACGTGCGCTTTGCATCTGTTTACCGCGATTTCCGGGAAGCCTCGGATTTCCAAGAGGTTTTGACCGAAATCGCAAAGGGAAATGGCCACGGCCGGAGTTCGTATGGCCAAAGTGAAACCGAATGAGCCGAGCGCTGAGCGCGATGCCCGCTTCATGGACATTGCGTTGGCTCTTGCTCGCCGCAATCTCGGGGCGACGGCACCCAATCCATCTGTCGGCGCCGTGATCGTCGACGAAGCCTCCGGCGAGGTGATCGCGCGCGGCTGGACTCAATCAGGCGGACGTCCGCATGCGGAAACCGAAGCGCTACGACGCGCTGGCCCACGCGCTCGCGGCGCGACCATGTACGTGACACTTGAGCCATGCTCCCACCACGGAGGAACGCCGCCGTGCGCTGACGCCCTCATCGAGGCCGGGATTGCGCGCGTTGTGGTCGGCATTGAAGATCCGGACGCTCGTGTGGCCGGCCGCGGCATCGAGCGCCTTCGGGCCGCCGGGATCTCGGTCACCCGGGGCGTGCGTAGTGCCGAAGCGGATTGGGTTACGCGTGGCCATATCCTTCGCGTCAGCGAACGGCGCCCTTTCATCCAGCTCAAACTGGCGCTGGATGCGAGCGGAAACGTGCCCCGGGGATCGGATGGCAAGCCGGTTTGGGTCACCGGCCCCGACGCGCGGGCCCGCGGCCACCTTCTGAGGGCCATGAGCGACGCCATTCTGGTTGGCCGAAGCACCGTCGCCGATGACGACCCGGAGCTCACCTGCCGTCTCCCAGGCCTTTATGAAAGGTCTCCCACGCGCGTGGTGCTGGCCCGCAGGTTGGACATCAGCCTCGAATGCAAGCTCGTCCGTACCGCGCGCAGCGTCCCGGTCATAGTTTTTTGCGGCCCGGAAGCACCGGACGAGCAGCGGGCAGCGCTCACGGAGCGCGGTTGCGAGGTGGTCCCCGTAAGAGAAGTGGATGGGGCCCTTTGGCTCCCGGCTGTGACGGAAGCGCTCGCCGCCCGCAACATCACGCGGCTTCTCGTCGAAGGCGGCCCTGCGGTATGGCGCTCGTTCGCGCGAGTCGGCTTCGTTGATGAAGTTGTGGTCTTCCAGGCCCGCGGACCTGGCGGTGCAAAGCTAACCAGCCTCGATCCGCCCATTGCATTTCTACCTGGCATCGACCTAATGCTGACAATGCACCGCAAGGTCGGCAGCGATGATATGATGGTCTTCCGACGCAGCCGACCGGAGTGAGCAAGCGGTCAGGCCCGGGCCTCCGCCATTATCAGCCAGCCAAAGACGCGAGCATCATGTTCACAGGCATCATTACTGACATCGGCGAGGTCGTCGCACGCGACGGCGGACGGTTTTCCATCCGCTCCTCTTACGCGGCGGATACCATCGAGCTGGGGGCCTCCATTGCCTGCGATGGCTGCTGCCTCACCGTGACGGCCGTCGAACCTGCTGGCAACGGCAGCATTTTCAGCGTGGACACCTCCAACGAAACGCGCTCGAAAACGACTATCGAAAGCTGGCAGCCCGGGCGGCGCATCAATCTTGAGCGCTCTCTATCGGTCGGAGACGAGCTTGGCGGTCACATCGTAACAGGCCATGTCGACGGGGTTGCCCGTATCGTCGATGTTAAGACCGATGGGGAGTCCCGCCGCTTTACCTTGGAAGCCCCAGAGCATCTGGCGCTTTACATCGCGCCCAAGGGATCTGTGGCGCTCGACGGAACGTCGCTGACGGTCAATGAAGTCGCAGGCAGCCGTTTCGGCGTAAACCTCATCCCACATACCTTGACGGTGACGACCTGGGGAGCCAAAACGGCGGGCCATCTCGTCAATCTGGAAGTCGATCTTTTTGCGCGTTATGTGGCGCGCCTGCTGGAGTTTCGCCGGTGAGCAAGTCCCTCAACACAGCCGTTTACTCTGAGGGGCAAGGCGTCCTCTCATCCACGCCGGAGCTCCTCGAGGATCTCCGGAACGGCCGCATGGTCATTCTAGTCGATGCAGAGGACCGCGAAAACGAGGGCGACCTCGTTATCCCGGCTCAGATGGCGACGCCTGACGCCATCAACTTCATGGCCAAATATGGCCGCGGCCTCATCTGCCTGGCGCTTACAAAAGCCCGCGCCGAGCAGCTTCGCCTGGAGTCCATGGTGCGCGCCAACGCCTCGCGCACCGGCACCGCATTCACAGTTTCCATTGAAGCCCGCGAGGGGATCACGACCGGCATTTCCGCGCACGATCGCGCGCGCACCATTGCGACGGCCATCGATCCGACAAAGGACCATAACGACATTGTCTCGCCAGGCCACGTGTTCCCGCTGATCGCGCGGGAAGGTGGCGTGCTCGTCCGCGCTGGACATACCGAGGCTTCGGTGGATCTCGCGCGGCTGGCCGGGCTCTATCCCGCGGCCGTGATCTGCGAGATCATGAATGAGGACGGCACCATGGCGCGGATGCCGGATTTGATCGCATTCGCCCAGCGCCACGGCCTCAAGATTGGCACGATCGAAGATCTGATCGCTTTCCGCCTCCGCAACGATCGCATCGTGAAGCCGGTGGCCCGAAAGCAGGTGGAGAGCGCATTCGGCGGTACGTTCGACCTTTATGTCTATGAGACCACCGTCGAGCCGGTCGAGCATTTGGCTCTGGTAAAGGGCGATCTGTCGAAGCCGGGCCCGGTGCTGGTGCGTGTCCACGCCGTCAACATGCTGTCTGACTTGCTGGGCATCGGCGGGAGCGCGGAGTGCGCAGGTAACTCGCTCATCGCGCAGTCCATGAAGGCCATCGCGGAAGAAGGGCGCGGGGTGCTCGTGCTCATCCGCGATTTGAGGCCCAAATCCGTCTCGACCTGGATCAGTGATCAGTCGGCTTTGGCCCCGAACAAGGAAGGCCAGGAACGCCGTCTCGTCGAGATTGGCGTTGGATCGCAGATTTTGCGCGACCTTGGGGTTCGCGAAATGGTGTTGCTCACGAACTCACCGGCGTCCGTCTACGTCGGGCTTGAGGGCTACGGGTTAAAGATCGTCGAGCAACGCAAAATCGGCTGAAAAAGATATGGTCGGACGGGGTTCACGAACATCGGCCTCCACGGCAGGCACGGCCGCCGCGGGCAGAATTCGCCACCGCATCCTCATCATCGAGGGGCGGTTCTACGATCACATTTGCGACGCGCTACTCCAGGGCGCGACCGCCGAGCTCGAGGCCGCGGGGGCTGCCTATGACGTCGTGACCGTCCCGGGTGCACTCGAGATTCCACAGGTGCTTTCGCTGGCTGTCAGCGCCGGCCTCATTCCGGCAACGGCACCAACGGCTTGGTATAGCGGGGCCATTGCTTTGGGCTGTGTCATTCGCGGCGAGACCTCGCATTATGACATCGTCTGCAATAACGCGAACCACTGGCTGATGGACGTGGCCACCCGCCACAGCATCCCCGTGGGGAATGGCATTCTGACCGTCGATACCGAAGAGCAGGCGTTGGCGCGTGCCCAAGGTGGCCGGGAAGGCAAGGGTGGTGACGCAGCGAGAGCGTGCTTACGGCTCATCGAGGTAGCCCGTCAGTTTCAAGGCCAAAGCTCATGAAATCTGGACAGAAGACAGCGCGGCGGAACGCACGCAGTGCGTCCCGCATTGCCGCCGTGCAGGGCCTGTACCAGATGGACCTGGCCCAGACCGACCTCAACGACGTTATCGATGAGTTTCAGAACATCCGCTTCCTGCAGGCAGAAGCGGACGATGCCATTCTGGGCGCCGACTCGACCTTCTTTGCAGAGCTGCTACGGGGTGTCGTACGGCGTCAGCGGGACATCGACCCGATGATTGACCGGCAGCTTGCGGCTGGGTGGAACCTCAGCCGCGTCGACTCCATTCTGCGGGCCATTTTGCGTGCAGGCACCTATGAACTCCTTGAACGGCTGGACGTGCCGGCCAAGGTGGTCATCAATGAGTATATCGACATCGCGCACGCGTTCTTTTCCGATGACGAACCGAAGGTGGTGAACGGCGTCCTCGACAAGATCGCGCGGCGATTGCGGCCCAACGAGATGGAGAAGGCCCGCAAAACCACCAGCTAGGGCTGCTTCCATGGATGAGGACGACAAGCTCGCGGGCGAAGACAGTCTGATCCAAACCTACTTCGCGCCGCTCACATCCGCTTTCTCTGGCGCCTACGGCCTGAAGGAGGACTGTGCCGCCCTGACGCCGGAGCCAGGCCACGACCTCGTCCTCACCACTGACGCAATTTCTGAAGGCATCCATTTCCGTCCGGGCGATGCCCCAGAGGACATTGCCTGGAGATCCGTGGCTGTGAATGTTTCCGATCTCGCCGCTAAGGGTGCGCGCCCTATCGGCTATTTGCTGTCACTCGCTTTTCCCGAACTGCCGGATCGAGACTGGCTTAAGCGCTTCACCAATGGATTACGCGAAGCCCAGGACCAATTCGGCATTGTTCTGATGGGAGGCGATACGGATCGCCGCCCAGGCTCCCCTCTCTCAGCCACGGTCATGGCTGTCGGAAGCGTTCCCCAAGGTTGCATGATCCGCCGCGGCACGGCTCGACCCGGCGATCTCATTTATGTCTCGGGGACGTTAGGCGACGCCGCGATCGGTCTGCGCGTGAGCGCCAGCGCTCCGGTGACCGGCTTGGCAGACGATGATCGGGCCTTCCTGGAAAAACGCTATCTTCGGCCCCAGCCCCGTGTCGCCTTGCGCGACGCGCTATTGGCTCATGCCCGGGCCGCGATGGATATCTCGGACGGGCTTGCCAAAGACCTTGGCCGGCTTTGCAACGCTTCCCAGCTCGGGGCGGAGATTCTTTCGGCCAGCCTGCCGCTTTCCGATCCGGCCCGACGCGCGATAGAGTTGCATCCAGAACTTGCGAATTTGCCGCTGGCTGGCGGTGATGATTACGAAATCCTTGCGGCGATAGCGCCCGGTCAGGCCAGCGCTTTCGAGGCAGCCGCCCAATCCGTCAGCATTCCCGTAACGCGAATTGGCATCCTTCGACCGGAACCCGGCGTCCGTATTTTCGATGCGGACGGGAAACTCATCTCACTACGCCAATCCGGCTACGATCATTTCGGATTGTGATTTTCACGCCACAGTCGCAAGCGGCCCCCCCCCAGCGTGGCGTCACCGCGCCGCATACTTAGCACTTTTCCCGCCAAATCTCGTCTTGTGTTCAGGTTGCAACCCCAGTGCAGTTTTGGCATGGTCCGCTCGCGCGAATCCGCACGCACTCTAGTCTCAAGGGGGGAGCCATTCGGCGAAGGCCTCAGCCTCGCCGGTGTTGCCGCGAACCAAAGGAAGCACTCTCATGACTCTAGCGCTTTGGGTGATCATCGCCGCAGGGCTGATTTCGATCATCTACGCCATCTTCACGATCCAGTCGGTCATGAAGGCCGACCCGGGTAACCAGAAAATGCAGGAAATTGCCGGTGCCATCCGGGAAGGCGCAAGCGCCTACCTCAACCGGCAATACACAACGATCGGTCTCGTCGGAGCCGCAATCTTCGTTCTCGCTCTCATCCTGTTGGGCGTCTGGACCGCGGTCGGCTTTGCCATCGGCGCTATTCTTTCGGGCGCTGCCGGCTACATCGGCATGAACGTTTCGGTCCGCGCCAACGTACGGACAGCGCAGGCCGCCACAATGTCCCTGGCCAGCGGCCTCGACATCGCCTTCAAGGCGGGCGCCGTGACGGGCATGCTGGTGGCGGGCCTCGCGCTGCTCGGCGTGGCCGTATACTACACCTTCCTGGTGGTGGGGCTTGGCTTCAACACCGCAGATCGGGTGGTGGTCGACTCTCTTGTCGCCCTGGGCTTCGGTGCCTCGCTGATCTCGATCTTCGCCCGTCTCGGCGGCGGCATCTTCACCAAGGGCGCTGACGTGGGTGGCGACCTGGTCGGTAAGGTAGAAGCTGGTATTCCCGAGGACGATCCTCGCAACCCCGCGACGATCGCAGACAACGTGGGCGACAACGTCGGTGACTGCGCCGGTATGGCGGCCGACCTGTTCGAGACCTACGCCGTGACCGTGGTCGCGACGATGGTTCTGGCGGCCATCTTCTTCCTCGGCCAGCCGAACCTTGAGCCGCTGATGATTTATCCGCTGGCCGTGGGCGCGGCCTGCCTCATCACCTCGATCATCGGCACGTTCTTCGTGAAGCTCGGCGCCAACAACTCAATCATGGGCGCCCTTTATCGTGGCTTCATCGCTTCGGCCGTTCTGTCCGTTGCGGGCTTGTTCGTTGCGACTCAGTATGTGCTCGGCACGTGGGGTGAAGTCGGCACGGCCTCGGGGCAGGTTATCACAGGTACGGACCTGTTCATCTGCGGCCTCGTTGGCCTCGCTGTGACGGGCCTTATCGTCTGGATCACCGAGTACTATACCGGCGTCGGCTATCGTCCGGTGCGGTCCATCGCCCAGGCGTCCATCACGGGTCACGGCACCAACGTGATCCAGGGTCTCGCCGTTTCGCTCGAGGCCTGCGCGCTACCGACGCTTGTCATCGTCGCCGGCATCATCATCACCTACAATCTCGCTGGCCTGTTCGGCACCGCCGTTGCCACGACGACGATGCTCGGTCTGGCGGGCATGGTTGTCGCGCTCGACGCTTTCGGTCCGGTGACGGACAATGCGGGCGGTATCGCCGAAATGTCCGGTCTGCCGAAGGAAGTGCGTCGATCGACCGACGCGCTCGACGCGGTCGGCAATACGACGAAGGCCGTCACGAAGGGGTACGCCATTGGTTCGGCCGGCCTCGGTGCGCTGGTGTTGTTCGCAGCTTACAGCTACGACCTCCAGTACTTCATCTCGGAGGCCAACAAGACCGGCGCGTCGGCCTTCCAGTACTTCCAGGGTGTGCAGCCTGATTTCCAGCTGTCCAACCCCTACGTCGTGGTCGGTCTGCTGATCGGCGGTCTCATCCCCTTCCTGTTTGGCGGCATTGCCATGACCGCAGTCGGTCGTGCGGGCGGCGCCATCGTGCTGGAGGTTCGCCGTCAGTTCCGCGAAAAGCCCGGCATCATGAAGGGCACGGATCGGCCCGACTACGCGGCCGCCGTCGACCTGCTGACACGGGCGGCGATCAAGGAGATGATCATTCCGTCGCTGCTGCCGGTGCTTTCGCCGATCGTCCTTTATCTCGTCATCTACTTCGTGGCGGGCGGCGGTGCTGAGGGCAAGAGCGCAGCGTTCTCTGCCGTCGGCGCCATGCTGCTGGGCGTCATCGTCACCGGGCTGTTCGTGGCCATCTCGATGACCTCCGGTGGTGGTGCATGGGACAACGCCAAGAAGTCCTTCGAGGATGGCTTCATCGACAAAGACGGCGTGAAGCACGTCAAGGGTTCCGAGGCTCACAAGGCTTCGGTGACCGGTGACACGGTCGGCGATCCCTACAAGGACACGGCTGGTCCGGCGGTGAACCCGCTCATCAAGATCACCAATATCGTGGCGTTGCTGTTGCTCGCGGTGCTCGCGCACCTCTAAGAGACGCGCCACAGATCAAACGGAAAGGCCCCTTCGTGGGGCCTTTTCTTTTGCTTTCGGCAGGATGCCGAGGGCATGAAATCGACCACGCTCAGGGCCGACACGCAGAGCATATTGCGTGTCTGGACGCTTGCGCTGGCTCATTCAGCCAACGCAAAACAGCGGGTGCCCTGAAGGGCCTCAGGCCGCTACTCGCCGAAGATCGCGCCGCGCCGGCCAAGGTTGCGGAAGAGCTGTTTCAGCAGGCCTTCATCCTTGGTATTGGCGCTTGGCGTTGTACGGCTGATGAAGTCGAAAATCTTGCCGTCCTGAAGGCCGTACTCAGCAACGCGCTCCACCATGCCCGTCTGGTTGAAATAGACCGCGACGACGCGGCGGTCGATCTCCTCAGGCTCGAAGAAGGAGACCTGCTTGGTAGTGCTGGAGATGTAATAGAAGGCGTCACCCGTCCCGACCGAGCTTGTGGTCGTCGGCGTGCCGAGCATCGCCTGCACTTCTTCCCGGGTCATGCCCGGTTGGATCTGCTGCAGCTCTGACTGCTGGATATGGTGCCCGTGCTTTGTAATGACCGCGCCGGCACTGCACGCGGCAACGCTCCCCGCCAGAAGGAGCACACCGGCGAGCTTTGCGCCGCGACGTGCCGCCTCACCAAGACCTATTGGCAAGATCCCCTTCGGCTGGCCATGTTTGCGATTGATCATCGCCGACGCATTCACCCCCCTGTTCGTGGGAATCAGGCTTGCGATTCCGCCTCCACCGCTTAGCTGGTGGCACAACTCATTTCAACGAAGAGCCGCAAGTTATGCATGGTTCACTGAATACGCGGCCGGAAAGACAGGTACCTAATGCTGACGTGGCTGAGAGCACGTAGCCGGTCAGGCCGAACGGCAGCAGAGCTTTATGGCTCGATCGTGACGGCCGCTCGCCGGGAAATCTTCTATTCGGAGCTGGGGGTTCCGGACACACCGGATGGCCGCTTCGCTATGCTTGCCCTGCACATGTACCTCGTCCTCGAGCGCCTACAGGAAGAAGGACCAGAAGGCCAAAAGCTCAGCCGAGCTTTGGTGGAGCGGTTCGTAACCGACATTGACGACTGCATGCGCGAGCTCGGCGTCGGTGACCTGACCGTCCCGCGCAAGGTCAAGAAGGCAGCCGGCGCGCTTTATGACTGGTCCGCCCAGTTTCGCCAGGCCAAGACAGCTGGGGGTGAGACGGCGCTCGCCGACGCGGTGAAACGTTGTTTGCTTCCTCCAGAAGCCGATTCCCGCGCACCCAAGGTCCTGGCAACCTATATATGTGAGGAAGAAAGGCGCTTCCGAGAGCACCCTGCCACGGCTCTACTTGCAGGCAAGATTGCTTTTAGCGCCGTGGATCTAGGACCAGAGTTTACCGATGCCCATCGAGCGCGATTGGACCCATAGCGTCACCGAGATTCCCGAAGAAGGTCTCAGAGTGAAGCGCCAGGCGACACCGGCTGTGCGGGAAGCACTTGCCGCCGAGCTTGATCTCATCGCCTGCGAGCGGCTTGAGGTGCGCTATTCGGTCAAACCACTCTCACAGGGCCGCTTCCTCCTGAAGGGCACGCTCGAAGCTAACGTCGTGCAAACCTGCGTCGTTTCGCTGGACCCGGTTGAAACCCGCCTCGTCGAGCCGTTCGAGGTGGAATTCTGGCCTGGTTTGGAAGAGACGCCGGAAGTGATCGAGTTCGACCCGCTCGACACGCGAGAGATCGAGCCCATGGAAGGGAATATTATCCCCGTTGGCCGCATCATCTACGAGCAATTCGCGTCCGCGGTGCCTATCCATCCTCGAAAAGAGGGCGCCGTGTTCGAGCCGCCCTCCCCGCGCGAGGCCGACGCACCTGTCAACCCGTTTGCCGTGCTCAAGAACCTGAAGCGGCAGGAATAGTCCTCGCCTTTCAGAGGCCTAGCCGCCATGAGCCTTATGTGACCCGAATTCGCCAGTGCTGGCTTAAGTGTTGACGACTCGTTAAGAAATTCATTGTCTACGCGCGCCAAACGAGTATGTTCCTCGCCGTTTGCAGGCGAGCGCATGCAGGCTGACGCACGCGTCCTTCGCCGATTGGAGGGGATCGTTTACCCAGGCCTATTCGCATGCCCGCTCAGCGGATCATAGCGCTCGACGCCATGGGTGGCGATCATGGACCTGAGGTCGTGATCCCTGGCGCTGACATAGCGCTGGTCCGACACCCACAGCTTGAGTTTCGTTTCTTTGGAAACGAGGCGCAGATCGCGCCGGTTCTCCAAAGGTTCCCGAAGCTGGCTGCCCGGTCCAAGGTCGTCCACACCGATGTCGTTGTAAAATCCGATGACAAGCCCAGCCAGGCGCTGCGCCGTGGTCGCGGATCGAGCATGTGGCTTGCCTTGGAGGCCGTTCAGAAGGGCGAGGCGGACGTGTGCGTTTCCGCCGGCAACACGGGCGCCCTTATGGCCATGGCAAAGCTCGTGCTCAGACCGATCGCGGACATCGAGCGCCCGGCAATCGCTGCCCTTTGGCCGACCGTGACCAGCGAATGCATTGTGCTGGACGTCGGTGCGAACATCGGGGCCTCCGCGCGCCAGCTTTGCGAGTATGCTCTCATGGGCGCGGCCATGTCGCGCGCGCTTTTCCACATTGAAAAACCGAGCGTCGGCCTGCTCAACGTCGGCGTGGAGGAGATCAAGGGCGTCGATGAAGTGCGCCAGGCTCATGCCTGGCTCAAGGAGATCAAGGATCTCCCGATCGACTATCGCGGCTTCGTCGAGGGCAACCAGATCGGCATGGGGGCCGTCGACGTGGTCGTCGTCGAAGGCTTTGCCGGCAACATCGCCCTGAAGACGGCGGAAGGCACGGCGCGACAGATCGCCGAGTACATCAAGGCCGCCATGAAGCGGACATGGCTGTCGCGGATCGGCGCCTTCCTCGCGCAGGGCGGATTCCGCGTCCTCAAGGAGAAAATGGACCCCCGCCGCGCTAACGGCGGCACGTTCCTGGGTCTCAATGGCATTGCGATCAAGAGCCACGGGGGCACAGACGCCCTTGGCTTTGCCAGCGCCATAGAACTCGGCTACGACATGGCTGAGAGTGGGCTGCTGGCCAGGCTCACTGCTGACCTCATCTCCTTCCACGGCAAGTTGGAAGCAGCGGTCGGGAAGTAGCGCGGACGTGGCAGAACCTAGCGACAAAGGTCTGAAATCAAGCCGTGGTCGATCCCGGACCGGCCAGCAGGCTGCGCGAGCGTAGGGGGAAGTCTTGGCTGTCATCCGATCCGTAATCCGCAGCGTTGGCGCTTACCTGCCCAAAAAGGTTCTGACCAACGACGACCTGTCCCGCATCGTCGATACGAGTGATGAATGGATTCGCGAGCGGACCGGCATCCGACGCCGCCACATTGCCGCTGACGGCGAGTTGACTTCCGACCTTGGCATCGCAGCAGCCCGTCAAGCCCTGGTCCGCGCGAACATCGATCCCGTCGACATCGACCTGGTCATCTGCGCCACCGCTACGCCAGACAGAACCTTCCCGGCCACGGCCGTGCGCATTCAGGCAGAGCTTGGCATCTCCAACGGCGCAGCTTTCGACATCCAGGCCGTCTGTTCCGGCTTCGTCTATGCTCTGGCAACGGCGGATAACTTCCTCAAATCAGGACAATTCAAACGCGCGCTGGTAATCGGCGCCGAAACCTTCTCCCGCATTCTCGATTGGTCGGACCGCACCACGTGCGTTCTTTTTGGCGACGGTGCCGGCGCTGTTGTGCTCGAGGCTCAGCCCCAGCATGGCACGCGCGAGGACCGCGGCATTCTCGCGACCCGGTTGCGGGCCGATGGCCGGTACGAGGACCTGCTCTACGTCGATGGCGGCCCTGGCTCCACCAAGACGACCGGACACCTGCGCATGAATGGCCGCGAAGTCTTCCGCCACGCCGTTCAGAAAATCTCCGGCGTCATTGAAGAGACCCTATTGGAATCTGGCTACGCAGCCGACGAGATTGATCTTTTCGTCCCGCACCAAGCCAACGCCCGCATTCTTGACGGCATTTCGCGGAAGCTAGGCGTTTCGCCTGAGAAGATTGTCGTTACGCTCAGCGAGCACGGCAACACTTCTGCTGCGTCCATCCCGCTGGCCCTGAACCATGCTTTCGAGCAGCACCGCCTGAAGGAAGGCAATCTGGTGCTCATGGAGGCCATGGGTGGCGGCTTCACGTGGGGCGCGGTGCTGGCCAGATGGTGAGCGCGCAACACCGCTGACCCGTACGCAGAACGACGGGTGCTTGTTTCGAAACGATTTTTTCCGATTCTCAGGGTTCCCGCATTGAAAATTCTTTTGCAGAATCAGCCGGTTGCACAATATCCGGATTGACCGTATCGGCTTGCAGGTCTAGCATCCGCCTGGGAGTGGAGTCCTGGGGAGGATACCATGGCCGGAAAGACGCTGACCCGAGCGGATCTAGCCGAGGCGGTGGTTCAAAAAGTCGGTCTACCGCGTAATGAGTCTCAGGAGCTCGTTGAGCTCGTCTTGAGCGAGATTGCATCCAGCCTCGCCCGCGGAGAATCCGTCAAGCTCTCCTCGTTCGGATCGTTTGGTATTCGTCAGAAAGGCCAGCGCATTGGCCGCAACCCCAAAACCGGCCAAGAGGTGCCGATCACGCCGCGCAGGGTGCTGGTCTTCCGACCGAGCAATATTATGAAGGAGCGGATCAACGCGGGTCACGCCCGTCGCCCCAAGGCCGCTGAATAACCTTCACGAACACTCCAGCACAGAGTTCTACTAAGTGACCAAGTCAGCCGAAGCCTTCCGAACAATCAGCGAGGTTGCGGAAGAACTGGACGTTCCGAAGCACGTCCTCCGGTTCTGGGAGCAGAAGTTCCCCCAGATCAAGCCCATGAAGCGCGGGGGCGGGCGCCGGTACTATCGTCCCGAGGATCTCGATCTGCTGCGGGGCATCCGGCACCTGCTGCATCTTGAGGGCTACACCATTCGCGGCGTGCAGAAGATCCTGCGGACGCATGGTGTCGAGCAGGTCAAGCGGTGCTGGATGGAGGGATCGCAGATCTCTGCGGTTGACGCCGGTGAGACCGCGAAGGGCAAGAAGAATCGGAAGACAAGCAAGACCGCGGCCAAGAGCACGCCCGCGCAGCAACTCCCTCCCGAGGTGGTTCAGATCCTGCGCAACGCCCTTGAGGAACTAGAGGCCTGCCGGCGACTGCTCTCGAATTCCGCGCCGGTTGCGACTCCGGCGGCACAAAGCGCAGAGCCGTGAGTGCAGGCACCGAGCCGGTTGAGGTCTGGCTCGTCGATCTGGCTCGCGCGGCGCCCAGTCTCGCTGCGGCGGAAGCTGCTCATCCCCGACTATCAACCGATGAGCTCGATCGCGCGGCAGCGATGGGCGAGAGTGGGGAGGATTGGCGCCTCTCCCGGATCGCTCTTCGCATCGTTCTGGAACGCGTCGTTGGGAGCCAACTCCGCGAGCAGCCGTTCCGGCTCTCCTCTCGCGGCAAGCCCGCCTTACCATGGGACGCGGGCATTGAGTTCAGCCTTTCTCACACGGGGCAGTATGCGCTGATTGCCGTAGCGCGGAAAGCCGTGGGGGTTGATCTCGAGCAGGTTCGCCCGGTGCGTTTCCCGCCTGATCGGCAGCAGGCTATGCTAGACGCGGCGCGGGCCCTTGTTGGCTCCGGGCCAATCGACTTTTTGCAGGCTTGGGTGAGGCTCGAAGCCTGGGCGAAGGCGCGCGGCTCGGGAGTTGGCGCCCTGCTCCATGACATCAGCATCCGCGGCCCGGGCTGGGAAGCGCACACAGCCCAGAACTTTGGCGCCATCGCTGCCGAACGCCTGCGGGCCGAAGGCTTCACAATTCAGGATCTCGACTTGCCGGCTCCCTTCCACGGTGCCATCGCCATCAACGCCAGCCGGGTACACCTACATCTACGACATTTCCCGGCCCATATGGGTAGTATCGATGACCTCGAGGCCCCTCCTGCGGCTCTCCTTGCCAAATCGGCGGGTTGACCTTGGGCGGCGGTCAGGGCAAAAGGGTGCCTCGGCGGAGCGTAGCGCAGCCTGGTTAGCGCACCAGTCTGGGGGACTGGGGGTCGGGAGTTCAAATCTCCCCGCTCCGACCATAAAAAGCCGCGTGAAGCAGAAGCGATAGAAGCGGGACAACTGCAGTACCCGCTACTTTTTCCGATCCACTCATGTATCTGGTCGATGCCTTCTTCCCGCTACGCTCGACGCGTCGGCTTGCTCAACCGATTGCGCGTCAATTCTCTCGCCTCGGCTAGTGTCGAGTGCCGAATCGTTAGCAGGAATACGATTCCTTGAGGATTGGGCGCGCGCCCCAAGATGATTTTCATCGCCGATGGTCACTGCTTAAGCATTTCGGCCGGTGGCAGCACGCGACACTGAACAGCAGCTTCAACCCGATCCACTAACATACTGAATTCGTTTCATTTCCCCTTCAGAAGCGATGTATTGCTGCAACAACCGAATTGTTGCATGCTTTCTACAGTTAACAGAATATCTCTATTCATCCTATTCATCATATGGCGTGTACCGATCAAATTATGCAACGTATGCGCGTGTTCAGAGTACTGACTGACGTATGTCTGATTTGTTCCGCGTGCTGCCGGTTTTAATAATTCGGAGCCGATAATGCGCATTTACGCAGCACCCACGCTTACGCGACAAGAGTCGCTGCCAGTTGTCACCGCGACTTATGTCAGCCCGTTTGATGTTGGTCCCAACCCCAATAACCCGGGCAACCCAGGTAGCCCGGGCAGTCCTGGCGGGCCTGGTCCGGGCGGACCGGGTGGTCCTGGTGGGCCTGGCCCGGGTGGACCGGGTGGTCCTGGTGGACCTGGTCCCGGCGGACCGGGTGGTCCTGGTGGGTTTTTTGGTGGATAAAGCGGCAAATTTGGCCGATCGTCTACTCACTACCTTTGCCCCGGCGCTCTTCGTGCCGGGGTTTTCTTTCGACGAGAACCGCTTCACTTACCGCCTGAAATACTTGGCAATTTGAAGCAGCGACCGGCTGTCGACGACCTCTGGCGGCGGACCTGCTAGTGAACAATGCCTGTCAGGACGGCGGGCACCTACCTACACTCGCAAGCGAAGTATTCGCTTAAAAGAGCAGCCACAGAAAGCGTAGGGCTTTGACGCCGTACAGGGTGCTGTTGCCCCATTTCCACATTGCACAGAATATCTGTGTTAAGACATTCTCTCCTATGGCGCACATAAAGAATAATGCAACGTACACGTGCGTTCTGCGTACTGCCAAATTTCAGATTTCGGAGATCAAAATGCGCATCTACGCAGTACCTACGCTGACGCATCATGAATCGCTGGCATCGATTACGGCGACTCACGTTAGTCCGTTCTTGTTTACCCCTACGCCGGAACCGGAGCCGGAACCTAAAGATCCGAAGTTCCCACCACACCCACCGATTGGAGGTGGCGGTTGGCCGGGTGGGCTTGTCCCTCCCTTCAAGAAAATGTAAAGGCTTCCGAGAAGCTCACCCCGGCCCCCATGGCGCCGGGGTCTTTTTAATGCGCAATTTCGAGCTGATGCTTACGCCTTTTGACCAATCTCGACTCTTTCACATTTTGCAATTACCGATCTACGGCAACATCGCTTCTGTTTTAGCAAATCCATTTAACTCGAACGAAAAAGCAAGATCGCTGCCATCGCGCGCCTTGAGGGCAGCGGTCAGCTTTTTGCCCGCGCGCATCGCCTGAAGCCAAACCTTATCGACCAGCGCGCTGGCATAGCAGCCGTTGGCATCACAAGTCTGCCAAGTCAGCGTGCCGACTTCCTTGTCATCGACCAGAACCTTCACCGGATTCGGCAGGCTTACGCCGTGGGGAAGGATAAACACGGCATTTGTCTCCGGCTTCCTGGCAACGCGATTGAACGATGCCGTCGCGATCCGCTGGCGCTGATTGCCTTGGCTCAAAACAAGGCTTTGCGAAAATTCACACTGCAGCTGATCCGGCTGCGCCTGATTGGAGCACGACGCCAGCCATAACGGCGCCTGCGGAGCGGAGCTCGCTGCGGGAGCTGGATTCTGCGCGGCTTGCTGAGGTTGAGCCGCCTTTGCCGGAGGTGCTTTGGTTTGCGCGGAGGCGACAGAGGCGCTGCAAGCGATCATTCCCAAGACAATCAGTGCGAACTGCCGGAACATCAGTCTTTCTCTCGTCGGCTTCTCAGAAACGGATTGCAAAACTCACACTACCAGCGTGACCGACAGTGTCCTTACTCCACTGGCCCTGATAGCCGAAAGTGGCACGCGTCGTCTCATCCTTGTCGGAGATCGTCAGGCCGGCATCCAGCCGCCGGGTGACGTCGCCGATCTCGCTGTAGTTACGGAAAGTCCCATCCGACAGGCTGGCGCCGGCAAATGTTGCATTGACATAAATATCATCCTTGTTGGCAAAGCTGACCTCGCCGCGCAGATAGGCCTGCATTCTCAGCTCGCTGTCAGTTAGCAAATCGACGCCGAGCTCGAGCGAAGGCGTAGCGGACAGCACCCATTGCCCTGTATCGCGCAGCTCCAGTCCGTAAACCGTATTCCGCTCCGAGGCATCATCCGAGCGGAGATACGTGGCGTCCAGGTCCAGGGCGGGGCGCAGGTAGAAGCTGCTGCCATTTGGCCTGTAGCGATAGCCAGTTCCCAGACGAATGTTGGCCTGATGCACACGCTGCTCAGCGTTAGCAATTCCCCCAATGACCGGGGTGCCTCCCGGCAGATAGCCGAAAATATCGATGAGACGCGTTGTGTCGTAACGCGCCGTGCTGCCGCTGAGAATGCCATAGAACTCCCAGGGCCCGCTGTATTTCGAAACAGACAGCGCCATTTCACCCCGGTGACCTTCTGCCGAGAAAAGATCGCCGCTGGTAAGGCTGAAATCCTCGAAACCGATGCCTATGCCGAAATAAAGATCTTCCGCCACCGGCGCGCGAATTCCGCCGGAAAAGCCGAACGACTTCGTTTCAAAATCACGGAACTCAAAGGAACCATCGCGATTTAGATTGCTCCCGCCACTAGCCACCCAATAGCAGGTGCGATTGTCACCAATCTTGGCAGCAAAGTTGGCATGGCCGCAGTCTGCCATGGTCCGCACAAAACGCTGGCCCGCATAGAACGCGTCTACCTGCGTTGCCGCATAATCCTGAGAAGCCAGTTGATCCACGGCGTAGGTGATCTGGTCTTGGTCCTCCATATTGGCGATGACCGCGAACACAGGCCCCATTTTGGCAGACCCCTGGCCTTCGAGCACTCGCGCCATGTGTTCCGCAGCGAGGGTTTGGTTGCGGTTCATGCCGGTCATCCGGTAGTCCACTTCAGGAATGAGCTTGATCGAACCGTCCTCGTTCAGACCGATCTGGTAGCTGATCACCGGCGTGCCGATGATTTCCAGCCCATTGTTGGTCGTTTTGCCACCCGCATGAATCAGGGTCAGTGGTTGCGCGCGCTCCAACAGATGGAGCACTGGCTTCAACGTTCCATCCACCGTCGCATTTCCGCTAGCAATAATCAAATCGCTGCCTTCGGAACCGTTCTGGCGGAAATAGATGTCTGCCGTGTAGGTGGCGGTGGGACCGAAGACGATCGAGCCACTCACATACGTGGTCTGGCTGACATTGCCCGTTACCGCAAAATCGGAAGCCTTTGTTTCGGGAGTAAGCGTGCCACTTGGCAGATAGGCCTCACCGCCCAGGTATAAATCGCCGTCGATACGAAACACCCCGTCTGATCCCAAATTGACATGGTCCTGGGCATAGAAGGAGGCACCCTGGGCGACCGTTACCTCATTGGTTCCATCGCCGAGGTCGATGTTTCCGAGCGCACGGCCATAGAGAATAATACTATCCGAGCCAGCGCCGCCGCTGATAATCCGGTTATTGAGAGCAAACAGGAAGCTGTTGTTTGACAGCGTTACAGTATTCTCGACACCGCCATCGAGGAAAATAGCTGCGGGGCTTGTTGTGGTGCTCGCCATTGCAGCGAACAGAGAATTCGCCGACTCTTCGCTACCGCCAATGATGACGCCATCGAGCAAAATATGAATGTTCTCGCCACCATTTCCGCCGACGGATTGCGCCATGACAGCGATGCTGCGCTCGCCGAGAGCGTAGATATTACCCTGCAAATCAAGATTGATGGCACCACCCTTGCCTTGCCCACCGGCGGTGCCACGAAACGCTCCATCAACTACGCCACCACCGCCGCCAACGCTTTGCGCCAGCACGCCTACGGACTCAGCACCGTAGGTGATGATGTTGCCTACGTTGATGAACGTGATGTCGCCGCCATCGCCAGCATTATCACTCGATAGCTCGACCTCAATATTGGCAGATGCCAGGTCCGTGCTGACGAAACCGCCACCACCGCCGATGCTTTGCAGTACGAAACCATGCGACCGCGCTCCAGAGGTGGTCACATCACCGTTGTTGGTCACGTGAATGGCGCCGCCATCGCCGGAGGACCCATCACGGGCGCCGAGGGTGACCTTCGCGTAATCAAGCTCAGCAAAATCGGTCGCGCCGCCACCGCCGCCGATAGACTGAATGATGTAGCCGGTAGAGTTGTTTTTCTCTGTTGTAATCCAACCTTTCAACTCAAGCTCGATGGAGCCGCCGTCATTCCGGTACGAAGGATCCGCGCCCAAAGAAACTTCAGCGCTTGCCGTTCCATCCCCACCTGAAAGCGCCAAGTACCCACCACCGCCGCCAATAGATTGGACGAGACCTCCGGCGGAAAAGGCATCGCTGGTGATAACGTTTCCTTCACGGCTTCCTTTGATTTGACCTCCTGATGCATCGTCCGTGTTGATCGCGCCAAGCATTGCGGTCACGGCCACATCCGTGTTCGCGGCCGAAACAACCGTCGCCGTTGTCGTACCGCCGCCACCGCCAATGCTTTGGAGCAATACGCCCGTTGAGAATGTGCCTTCGGTCCCAAGATCACCCTTGTGGTTCTGGCTGACCTCCTCACCTGCGCTCCCGTCGGCATCTTCGCTGCCAAGGTGAAGCTCACTGGCCACCGAAATAATTTTGCTAAATTCTGTATTCGAAAATGCTGCGATCCTGACTTGAGCAATTTCTTCGTCGGTCTCTGGGGTGACCTCTTCTTCGACGTTTTCCCCTGGCCTGGTGAAATCCAGAGAAATCTGAACGTTGCCGCCACCACCATTGACATTCTGCCCGAAAATGGCGCGGCTGCCAGTGCCGCTCACAATGATGTCGCCGCTGCTATTGACGGTAACCGTACCCGCCTTGCCTTTCGCGCCGTCGATCGCGCCGATCAATGCCGAGAAGGCATAATCGGCGGCCATGACTGCCGGAGTGGAAATTGAGAAACCGGCGTTGCCGCCTCCGCCAGCAACCGATTGGGCAAAAATGCCGTAGCTGTTGGAGCCCTGCACGTAAATGGTGCCAGTGTGATTTACGGTTACGTTGCCGCCATCCCCGCCCTCGCCGCGCACACCACCAATGGCAATCTTGGAGTAGCTTTTGCCGATAGCCTGCTCAGCAAGATGGTTCAGCGACAGCGCAACAGCGAGGCCGCCATTGCCACCACCACCACCGACGGACTGGGCAAAGACGCCGTAGGACTGAGCACCTGAAACCAGGATCGTTCCGGTGTTCGTGACGATGACATCACCGCCGGCATTACCATTGCCACCCATGCCGCCGATGTTCAGAGCAATATCCGGATCGCTACTTGAGCCGGTCCGGCGCAGAACTGCCGTACCCGTAATCGCATAACCACCGTTGCCACCGGTACCGCCAACGGACTGAGCAAAAATGCCGTGGGCTCTGTCGCCGCTTGTGAAGATCTCCCCGCTATTGGTGACAGTCACTGTGCCGCCGGTGCCGCCATCTCCACCGGTGCCTCCAATGCCAATCTTGAAGCTGTGCTCTGCCTTGGCCGCGGTGCCTGGCTTGAGGAGAGAAAGCGAGAGTACATCGCCACCATTCCCTCCACCTCCGCCGACGGACTGGGCAAAAATACCGTGGCTTTCTGCACCTTCCGTGATGATCCTCGCGCCAGTCTCGTTGAGGATGGTAACATCGCCACCCCTTCCGCCGTCGCCACCTTCGCCGCCGATAAGCAATCCGTTCTTGGTGGTGTTATTGGCGTTAGAGCCGAGAAAGACGTTGCGAACTTGCTGAGCATCGCCGCCGCCACCGCCAACAGCCTGGGCAAAAATGCCGATCGCAGCGCGCCCATTGGTTTGAATTATGTTTTTGTTGGTTACGTTTACGCGTCCTGCGTCTGCACCGTCTTCGCCAAAGCCTCCAATGGACAAGTCTGCAACATTGGGCGTTGAAGCACGAAGACCAATGACCTTGGTTTCGACCAGGCCGCCCATACCGCCACCGCCACCGACCGTCTGCGCCATGATGCCATGCGCGTAGTCGCCGTTGGTGGTTATTGTGCCTTCGTTCACGACGGTGACATCGCCGGATCTCATGCCTTCACCGCCACGACCACCGACGTTTATGGAGACCGTGGTGCCGACTTGGGAGCCAGCAGCGATATCCTTAATGAAGTCAATGATGCCGGTCCCGCCCTTCACATATCCGCCGGTGCCACCCGCACCACCTACGGACTGTGCGAGGATCCCGATAGAACGTGCACCTCCGGTTATGATGTCAGCTTCGTTCCGAGCTTCGACCTGTCCTCCGACTCCACCCTTGCCGCCGGTGCCACCGATATTGAGCGAATAGGAGCTTCCCTTGGCGACCGAGCCGTCAACCCCGCCTCCTGTTCCGCCACCACCGCCAATCGACTGGGCAAAGATAGCGTGCGCTTCTTCGCCGGCCGTGAGCAGTAACCCTTTGCCTGAGACGACTTTCACGTCGCCGCCTTCACCTCCTTCCGCGCCCTCCAGGCCGACGCGAAGTGCGAAATTGTCACCAGCGGTTTGTCCATCCTTGGGTTTCGTGAGGCTCAGAGAAATCGAGCTTGAATTACCGCCGCCTCCGCCGATGGATTGCGCGAAAAGCGCGTGCGAACGCGAACCCAGCGTTATGACGTTGCCGGAGGCGGTAATCGTAACTTTGCCTGCTGACCCGCCTTCTGAACCGACTCCGCCAACGGCAATGCCAATACTCGCAGTGTCGTCATCCGGCTTTACCCAGGTAAAGCCTGCGTTTCCACCCCCTCCACCAATCGACTGGGCGAAAATGCCGTAAGCGTCGTTGCCGAAGGTATAAACTTCCCCTCTATGTTGGACGCTGACGTCGCCTCCTTGACCGCCACTGCCCGATCCACCGCCGACGGCCAATGCCAAGCCGTGATTTTGGGACGCCTGGCCGGTCTGGAAGATTAATCCCAGATTGACGTTCGCGTTGCCGCCGCCGCCGCCAACTGACTGGGCGAAAATGCCGTAGCTGGAATCCTGCTTGGTACCGATGATCCCGAAATGCGTGACGTCAACCTTGCCACCGTCTCCCGCACTTCCGGCTGAGCCGCCAATGGCGATAACCGCCGTATTCAACGGCTTATTGGCGCCGGAGCCGCCGCCCGCGCGAGTGTCCGCCTCGTCGATGGATTCCGTAATGTCCGAGACTACAGAAGGATCGACGTTGTCGTGAACCGGCTCTTTCGGAACCTCTCCAGAGCCACCGCCAGAACCTGATGTCCTGCTGAGGCCAACGACCGCATTAACACCTGCATCGCCACCACCGCCGCCGATGCTGCTCGCCTCAATGCCGTGTGCGCCAATTCCGTCAGTAATGATTTCTTTTGTTTTTTCGGCCTCGGTGCCGTGCTGTACGGTCACATTACCCGCGTTGCCGCCGCCCTTACCGAAACCGCCGACGCCAAGTCCAAGGGGACTGTTATCCTTGGCGCCAATCGCAGTGACATTGATGCCGCCAGTGCCACCACCGCCGCCGACCGACTGGGCAAAAATCCCGCGCCCATGATAGCCGCGTGTGTAAATGTTGCCGCTGGAAACGACGCTAACGTTGCCGGCATTCGCTCCTTCACCACCATGACCGCCGAGACCGGCAACGATGCTAAGGTCGGTTTTCCCGCCCGTCGCTTCAGAGCTTCCCCAGTTCAGCTGACCACTGACGTTCACCGCGCCATTGCCACCACCACCAGCGATGGACTGGGCGAATATTCCGTGCTTCCAGCTTCCTTCGACACCAATGTTGCCTTCATGATTAACGGAAACATTGCCCGCAACATTCCCGTCACCGCCAAATCCACCTATGCCAAAGGTAATCGATGGGATCTTCCCATCTTTGCTGATGGCAACGCCACCAGAAACATTGAGCCCGCCGTTTCCGCCGCCACCGCCAATGGATTGCGCTAGAATTCCGGCGGAGCCTAGAGTTTCAGGTGGATTGTCATCACCCTTAAAGAGGCCGAGATCGACAAAGAGAGTTTTCAAATTCCTCGATTCCAGAATCCCGTCGAGGCCATCCACAATCGTATTGCCGAGAACTTCTCGCAGCTTTTCCTCGAAGGCCTTTTCGTCGCTCGGAACGGCGAAATCTGCGGGATCGGTCGTTACCGTGATATCGGCGCGCGTTTGGACGGATACACTCTTGGCGCTACCTCCTTTGTCGGTCATGCCGCCGACGCCG